>NZ_WIWL01000190.1:0-36507 GCF_009600105.1 Pseudomonas sp. FSL R10-0056 | reverse complement strand
GAACTCAGTAGTGAAACGATGCATCGCCGATGGTAGTGTGGGGTTTCCCCATGTGAGAGTAGGTCATCGTCAAGATTGAATTCCGAAACCCCTGTCTGCTAACGCAGACAGGGGTTTTGTTTTTGCGCGACGTAAATCCCCAGCGCCCTTTCTGTTCGTCTGAACCCCCTTCCAAAAGCCAAACCTCAAATCGTACAGCTGCGCTTTCGTCGGATTAAGCACATTGCCATCAAACGTGGCTAAGTATTCTGCCGTCCGTGCCGACAGCCTGTTGAGCATTGCGTGCGAGCAGAGCTGCCAACAGGTTGCACACACCGTACGCATCCCAACTTTTGGCATAAGAAGTCCCATGCTATGAATCTCAAGTTCAGTCATAAAATCCTTCTGGCCGCTTCAGGCGTCGTGGTTCTGGCGTTTGCGTTATTCACGTTGTACAACGACTATCTGCAGCGCGACACTATCAAGCAGAACATCGAGTCCTCGGTGCAACAGGCTGGCAACCTGACAGCCAGCAGCGTTCAGAACTGGCTTGGTGGCCGCATTCTGGTGCTGGAGAGCCTGGCACAGAATATTGCGCAGCAAGGCAGCCAGGCTGATCTCCCTGGCCTGGTTGATCAGCCGGCATTCACCTCCAACTTTCAGTTCACCTACGTCGGGCAAGCCAATGGCGTGTTTACTCAACGCCCTGACGCGACCATGCCTGCAGGTTATGACCCCCGCGAGCGCCCCTGGTACAAGCAAGCTGTAGGCGCCGGTCAGACCATGTTGACACCTCCTTATATGGCAGCTGTCGGAGGCCTGATTGTGACCATCGCCATGCCCGTTAAAAAAGGCGGTGAGTTGTTGGGTGTGGTGGGAGGTGACCTGAGCCTGGACAGCCTGGTCAAAATCATCAATTCGGTTGATTCCGGTGGCCTGGGCTACGCGTTTCTGGTGAGCAGTGATGGCCAGGTTATCGTTAGCCCGGATAAAGATCAGGTGATGAAGAACCTGAAGGACATTTACCCGGTCAGTACTCTGCGCATCGAGAAGGGCATTCAGGAAGTGACGCTCAATGGTCATGAGCGGATTATTTCCTTTACCCCGGTGACAGGCCTGCCGTCCGCGGATTGGTATATCGGTCAGTCAATAGACAAAGAAAAAGCATACGCGCCGCTGTCTAAATTCCGTACGTCTGCGTTGATTGCAATGTTTATTGCAGTGGCCGCGATTGCGTTGTTGTTGAGTTTGTTGATCCGTGTACTGATGCGTCCACTGACCACCATGGGCCGTGCGATGCAGGATATCGCCCAGGGCGAGGGTGACTTGACGCGCCGTCTGGTCATTGAGAACAAGGACGAATTCGGTGAGCTGGCCAGCTCGTTCAACCAGTTTGTCGAGCGTATCCACGCCTCGATCAGCGAAGTGTCTTCTGCTACTCGTCAGGTTCATGACCTGTCACACCGCGTTATGGCCTCATCCAACGCTTCCATTGTCGGCTCGGACGAGCAAAGTGCGCGCACCAACAGTGTCGCCGCGGCGATCAATGAACTGGGTGCCGCCACCCAGGAAATCGCCCGCAACGCCGCCGATGCTTCGCAACATGCAAGCGGTGCCAGCGAGCAGGCAGATGACGGTCGCAAAGTGGTTGAACAGACCATCCAGGCCATGACCGAGCTGTCGCAGAAGATCAGTTTGTCGTGTGCGCAAATAGAAACCCTGAATGCCAGCACCGACAACATCGGGCACATTCTGGATGTGATCAAAGGTATCTCTCAGCAGACCAACCTGCTGGCCCTCAACGCAGCCATTGAGGCTGCGCGTGCGGGCGAAGCGGGTCGCGGCTTTGCCGTGGTGGCGGATGAGGTGCGCAACCTCGCCCACCGCACTCAGGAGTCGGCAGAGGAGATACATAAAATGATCACCTCGCTGCAGGTAGGTTCCCGCGAAGCGGTCAGCACCATGAATGCGAGTCAGGTCTCCAGCGAGGAGAGTGTCGAGGTCGCCAATCAGGCGGGTGCCCGTTTGATCAGCGTGACTCAGCGCATCGATGAGATCGACGGTATGAACCAGTCGGTTGCCGCCGCCACTGAAGAGCAAACGGCAGTGGTCGAAACCCTCAATGTGGATATCAACCAGATCAACTTGCTTAACCAGCAAGGTGTGGTGAACCTTAACGAAACCCTCAAGGACTGCGATGCGCTATCGCAGCAGGCCAGCCGTCTCAAGCAACTGGTCGACAGTTTCAAAATCTGAAACCCGCAGGTCAGCAATAAGTTATCCACAGCCCTGGCGATTCATATGTCAGGGCTGTTTTGTTTTGACCATGCTCAAGTAGTAGGTAATAGCCTTCACCCCGCGCTGCAGGTGCAACTCCAGCTCTGCAATACAAGCCTCGACATCTCTGGCCCGGGCATAACGCAACAACGCACGGTGATCGTCCTGGCACAACTTGCCAAGGTTCATCTGCTCAAGGTTGAAGCGTAGAAAACGCTCTTCTTCAATTAGCCCTGACTCAATGAGTGCCAGCAGTTTTTTATTAGGAGCCTTGCAGTAAAGCGCCTGATGAAATTGCCGATTGAGTGTGCCGATTTTTCCGAAGTCTTTTTCGATCTCGAGCGCTTCGATATAGCCCTCGGCTTCTTCGAAATCCTCTTTGCTCAACAGTGGTACTGACAGGCGCAGTGCCTGGGCTTCGAGCAACTGTCGCAGTTCATAGGTCTCGAGCGAGTTGTCTTCAATCAAAGGAGCGACCACGGCACCCTTGTATTGCACGACCTGCAGCAAACCTTGAGCTTCCAGCTGACGCAGTGCTTCGCGTACAGGCATACGGCTGACGCCAAACAACTTCGCCAGTGCTTCCTGGCGAATGGCTGTACCACAAGGCAAACGGCCATCAAGAATGGCGTTGCGCAAGGTTTCTTCGATCTCCGAGCGCGCCAGGTGAGCGGGTATGGGACCCGACACAACTATGCTGTTTAAGGGATTGTTTTTGACGGCCACGTTGCGACTACCTGTGCCGACGAACCGGCATACATGTTTGGATCCAATTCAAGTTAGGTACTGACCTGATTGCTGTCAAACCTTGTTACGCATAGTTTAGCGTGACTGCGGGATAAGAGATTGCATCGGGCCACTATCTTTCTTGGCGGGTGCCCTCCCTTTTGTTATGGGCTGTGCCCTACAATCGCCGAAGTTAGAGCTGCCCGATTTGCAGCACCAATGCACAGCAGGTGAGGGATGGGCGTACTCAGCAACAACGATGTGGGTGAGCAACGGTTTGAACTCCTGTTACAGCCCTCTAACGTCTTTTCCAGCCTGATTCGTCAGCCGTGGCTGTGGTGTATTTTGCTGCTGGCCGCAGGAGTACGCTTTTACGGTTTCACCGCCTCGGCGATCTGGTGCGACGAAGGCTCCAGCCTGATGCTGAGCGACTACCCGCTGTCGGGGATCTGGTTTCATGCTGCGCACGATGTTCACCCTCCGTTGTATTTCATGCTGTTGCACGGCTGGATAGCGCTGTTTGGTGACAGCCTGGTCTCGATTCGTTCCCTGAGTGTCCTGCCCGGCATTGCCACGGTATTTTTCGGTATCTGGCTGGTACGGCTGGTGGCCACCCCGCGGGCTGCATTGCTGGCGGGCCTGCTGCTGGCGTTATTGCCTACCGCCGTGCGCTACAGCCAGGAAGTGAGGATGTATTCACTGATGGGGTTGTGGCTGATAGCTGCCACAATCGCGCTGTTGTACTGGGTCAAGGCCCCGCATAAGTATCGCTACCCGGTGCTCTACACCGTGCTGATGGCGGCTGCTTTTTACACCCATTACTTCACTGCGTTTTGTGTAATGGCCCATTGGCTGTACCTGTTGCTAAGTGGCCGCAGCAGCGGCTGGCTGATCAGGCGCCCGGCCTGGTGGCTGGTTAACGTTGCCATTGTGCTGTTGTTCCTGCCCTGGCTGCCGGGGTTGGTGGATTTGCTGCAACACATGGGTGAACTCAAGAGTGGCGGTGATGTGGGGTGGGAGCCTGCAGTCGATGCCCGCTCCTTGCCCGCCATGACGTGGCAGCTGTTGATACAGGATGAAGGCGACTACCTGCCCTGGCCGTTGTTCTGGCTGGCACCGCTGGCACTGCTTGGCGGTGTCGCAGGAATGGCTGTACGCGATTCAAGCCCGCATAAATTCATCACGTTGATCGTGATCTACACCCTGCTGCCGATCCTGGCCATTTACGCCGTATCCTTTATCTCGCCTCTGTTTATCGAACGCTATGTGATGTTTGCAGCGTTGGGTTTGCCGCTGCTTGTGGCGATTGCAGTCGATCAACTGTTCAAGCGCAAGCGGGCGCTGGCCATAGCGCTGCTGACACTGTTCATTGGCGCCGAAGTGACGGGCTTGCGCAGCAACTTCAGCAGCGATGCCGATCATTTTGATCGTCTGGTGGAGCACGTTAACCAGCAGTTCAAACCCGGTGACCGGATCGTCGTCAGTGACTTGTTCTGGTACTTCAGCTTTGTCTATTACAACAAGACCGGATTTCAACCGATGCTCTATACGCCGCCCCTGGAAGATGGCACTTCAGGGCGCCCGAATGACTATGGCTTTGGCACGCTGGTCAATGGCCACGGCACGAGTATCTATGTCGATCGCCTGAGCGATATGCCCCCAGGCCCGGGTCGTATCTGGCTGATCAGCAGCAAACTGCAGCCCGACGACTTCAGTGCAATTCCCATGGATTGGCGCAAAGCACAGGACCTGGCCGTCGATGACACTCAGGCTCGTCTATATTTGACCTGCGTTGCCGCCAAATGCGGCTCTGAACCTGAATGGAGTCAACTCGATGCAAAAGCCAACCCATAGCCTGCCATCCTTGTTCAAGCAGCTGGGCCTGCCGTCCAGCCCGGAAGATATCGAAAAGTTTGTCACCACCCACTCGCCACTCAAGCCTGACCTCAAGCTTGAAGATGCTTTTTTCTGGACGCCCGCCCAAGCGGCTTTTTTGCGTGAGGAGCATCTTGAAGACGCTGACTGGGCTGAAGTTGTCGACCAATTGAATCTGATGCTGCGGCAAAAACCTGTCACGGGCCCTAAGAAATAAATAGCAACACTTGACTGTGCTCATCTGGCCGCGCAATATTAATAGTTAGCAAACTAACATTATGTGACGCCTCTTGCCTGACACTCTCGATCCACTGCAAATGAGCATCAGCACCGGCATGGTGGTTGCGACTCGCCATTGGCGTCGCGTCTGCCAGGCCACGCTGGTCAACTATGGTATTTCCGAAGCCTGCGCCATGCCGCTGCTGATCATCGGCCGCCTGGGTGAGGGTGTGCGGCAAGTCACCGTGGCCCACGCTGCCGGGATGGAAAGCCCGTCGCTGGTGCGCTTGCTCGATCAACTGTGCAAGGCTGGGTATGTGCGCCGCTGTGAAGATGCCAGTGACCGCCGCGCCAAAACCCTGAGCCTGACCGACACCGGGCGTGCTCTGGTGCAATCGATTGAAGCTCAGCTTGTACAACTGAGAAGGGCCGCTCTGGCCGATATTCCAGTGGCTGACCAGGAAGCTGCGTTGCGTGTGATCAAAGCCTTCGAAGCTGCCGGACAATTGCCTGACGGGGCTGCCTCTTGAACGGTTTTTTCAGCAGCATGCCGCCTGCCCGCGACTGGTTCTACGGGGTACGTACCTTCGCCGCGTCGATGATCGCGCTGTATATCGCCTTGCTGATGGAAATGCCTCGCCCTTACTGGGCCATGGCTACGGTCTATATCGTCTCCAGCCCCTTTGTCGGGCCCACCAGCTCCAAGGCCGTGTACCGCGCCCTGGGCACGCTGATAGGCGCTGCTGCAGCGGTATTTTTTGTGCCGCTGTTTGTCCAGACACCGTTCTTGCTGGTGCTGGTGATTGCCCTCTGGACGGGCATTTTGTTGTTCCTGTCGCTGCACCTGCGCACCGCCAACAGCTACGTGTTCATGCTCGCCGGCTACACCATGCCCATGATCGCCCTGCCGATTGTGGATAACCCGCTGAATGTGTTCGACATCGCCGTTTCGCGTACTGAAGAAATCATGCTCGGTATCGTCTGCGCGGCGGTCGTAGGCAGCATGTTCTGGCCTCGGCGCCTGACGCCGGTATTTATCGACGCGGCGGCCAAGTGGTTTGCCGATGCGAGCAATTACAGCAAGCACTTTCTGGCCCGCGATGTCGAACCCAGCAAAGCCAGTGGCCTGCGTTCATCAATGGTGGCGACGTTCAACAGCCTTGAAATGATGATTGGCCAGTTGCCCCATGAGGGCGCGCACCCGCAGACCGTGCGCAACACCAAAGAGCTGCGTGGACGCATGATCCACCTGCTGCCGGTGGTCGATGCCCTGGACGATGCCCTCTATGCGCTGGAGCGTCGCGCTCCTGAGCTGCTCGACAAGGTCACGCCATTGCTCGACCACGCCCAGGCATGGCTTGAGCGCACCCGTGAGGGCGCCTCGATCCAGCAGTGGCAAGCATTGCGCCATGAACTTGAAGCGTTGCAGCCCAGCGCCGCCGCTCTGGATGATCGGCGCCAACTGGTGCTCTCCAACGTGCTGTACCGGCTGGGTGAGTGGATCGACCTGTGGCAAGACTGCCGCAGCCTGCAAGAGGCCATCTCGACCGGTAACCAGGATGTCTGGCGTGCGGTCTATCGGCATTGGCGCCTGGGTCGCCTGACGCCGTTCCTGGATCGCGGGCTGATGCTTTATTCAGCGTTCTCTACCGTCACCGCGATTGTCGTCGCCTCGGTGTTGTGGATTCTGCTCGGCTGGACTGACGGCGCCAGTGCGGTAATTCTGGCCGCCGTGGCCTGCAGCTTTTTTGCCGCGATGGACGATCCGGCGCCACAGATCTACCGGTTCTTTTTCTGGACCTCGCTGTCGGTGCTGTTTGCCAGCCTCTACCTGTTTGTGATCCTGCCCAACCTGCATGACTTCCCGATGCTGGTGCTGGCGTTTGCCGTGCCGTTTATCTGCGTCGGCACCCTGACCGTGCAACCGCGCTTTTACCTGGGCACCTTGCTGACTATCGTCAACACCGCCTCGTTTATCAGTATCCAGGGTGCCTACGACGCGGACTTCATGGTGTTTATGAACGCCAACCTGGCCGGCCCCGTCGGCCTGCTGTTTGCCTTCGTCTGGACCCTGATCGCGCGCCCGTTCGGTGCCGAACTGGCGGCCAAACGCCTGACCCGCTTCAGCTGGCGTGACATTGTCAGCCTGACCCAGCCCGCCACCCTGGCCGAACACCGGCAAATGGGCGCGCAAATGCTCGACCGCCTGATGCAGCACTTGCCACGTCTGGCCCTGACCGGGCAGGACACCGGCAGCGCCTTGCGTGACCTGCGGGTGGCCCTCAACCTGCTCGATCTGCTGGCCTACGCACCCAGGGTTACGGGCGGGCCGCAACTGTTGCTGCGCCAGGTGGTCAGTGATGTGGGTGACTACTTTTGTGCCTGCCTCAAGGCGGGTGAGCGCCTGCCAATGCCAATGGGCCTGCAAATGACCATGGACCGCACGCGTCGCGCCCTCAACGCCAATGACCTGCAAGCCGAAGGCGAGGCACGAGTGCATCTGTTGCACGCCCTCAGCGGCCTGCGTCTGGCGCTGCTGCCCGGTGTCGAATTTATTGTCGACAACGACGACCGGCCACATCCCCAGGCCCACATTGAGGGAGCGCCGCTATGATCGGTGACGTAGATATCAGCGGGGTTTTCCTGCCCACGCTCCTGGTACTGATGGGCATCACCTACTTGTTGTTTCTGGTGGTTCACGGGTTACTCACCCGTGTGCACTTTTACCGCCTGGTCTGGCACCGGGCTTTGTTCAACGTCGGTCTCTACGCTCTGTTACTCGGCGTTGTGGATTCGTTCAGTCGATATCTGATGACATGAAAAAACCTTTACTGACCCTGGGCCGTGTCGTTCTCACCTTATTGGTGGTGACGTTTGCCTGCGTCGTGGTCTGGCGCATGACCATGTACTACATGTTTGCTCCCTGGACCCGTGACGCCCACATTCGCGCCGACATCGTGCAAATCGCCCCCGACGTGTCGGGCCTGATCAAGCAGGTGGATGTGCGTGACAACCAGCCCGTCAGCCGTGATCAGGTGTTGTTTGTCATCGACCAGGAGCGCTTCAAGCTGGCGCTGCGTCAGGCCGAAGCCACCGTGGCCGATCGCAAGGAGACCCTGGCCCAGGCCCAACGTGAGAGCCGCCGTAACAAAGGCCTGGGCAACCTGGTCGCCCGCGAACAGCTCGAAGAAAGCCAGTCCCGTGAAATGCGCGCCCAGGCCGCACTGATAGAGGCCCAAGTGGCCGTGGACAGCGCCCAGCTCAATCTGGACCGTACGGTGGTGCGCAGCCCCGTCGATGGTTACGTCAACGACCGGGCTCCACGGGTCAATGAGTTCGTCACGGCGGGGCGGCCGGTCTTGTCGATCGTCGACAGCAGCTCGTTCCATATCGACGGCTATTTTGAAGAAACCAAACTCGATGGCATCCATGTCGGCCAAAGCGTCGATATCCGTGTCATTGGTGATAACGCACGTTTGCGCGGGCATGTTGAAAGCATTGTGGCGGGCATCGAAGACCGTGACCGCACCAGTGGCCAGAACCTGCTGCCCAACGTCAACCCTGCGTTCAGCTGGGTGCGATTGGCGCAACGGATTCCGGTACGCATCGTGTTTGACGACGTGCCTGAAGACTTTCGCATGATTGCCGGGCGCACCGCGACCGTGTCCATCATCGAAGATTCGGCCAAAGCCCAGCCTGCCCCGGAGCGCGCGCAATGAAAGCCGTTCGCCTGGCAGCCGTAGGACTTGGGCTGCTGCTGTCCGGTTGCCAACTGCTTGGCCCTGATTACCAATTGCCCAAAGACGCGGCCATGCAGCGCCCGGACTTGCAGGGCCAACTGGCTGGCGAGGGCGCCAACGTGGTGTCCGCCCCGGTTCCAGTTGACTGGTGGAAACTCTATGAGGACCCCAGGCTCAATGAACTGGTGCGCCAGGCGCTGGCCTCCAACACTGATCTGCGGGTCGCTGCGGCGAACCTGTCGCGGGCGCGGGCCCAGGTTGAGCAGGCACAGTCGGCCGGTGGCTGGAGTGGTTCTGTGAAGGCGGGCGCCCAGCGCCTGCAGGAGTCCGGTGAAGCGTTCCTGCTGGCGGACAAGGTGCCGGTAGCCAATGTCGGTGATCTGGGTATCAGCACTTCATACCAGTTCGACTTGTGGGGCACTTTGCAGCGCGGGATCGAAGCGGCACAGGCCAACGCCGACGCGACTCAGGCTGCCGCCGACACCGCGCGCATCACTCTGGTGGCGGATGTGGTGCGGGCGTACACCCAAGTGTGCGCAGCCAATGAGGAACACCACATCGCAGAAGAGTCCCTCAAGCTGCAAGCGCAAAGTACCAGCCTGACCCAGCGCCTGCGTGATGCGGGTCGCGGTGATGAAACCCAGGTCACCCGTTCTGAAACCCAGTTCAAATCGTTGCGCGCAGAATTGCCCCGTTACGAAGCATTGCGCCAGTCCGGCCTGTTCCGTTTGTCGATGTTGCTGGCCAGGCCGCTGGATCAACTGCCCGCCGGTGTGGCTACCTGCGCCGAGCTGCCGCATATCGCGCAATTGCTGCCCGTGGGGGACGGTGCAGCACTGCTTAAACGCCGCCCGGACGTGCGTCAGGCCGAACGCCATCTGGCCGCCGCCACCGCCGAAATCGGTGTGGCCACAGGTTCGCTGTACCCGGACATCAGCATCGGTGCCAGCATTGGCACAGTGGGGATTATCGACAACCTGGGCACGGCCCCTACTAACCGCTGGGGCTTCGGCCCGATGCTGAGCTGGACGATTCCGACCAATGGCTCGCGAGCCCGAATTCGTGAGGCCGAGGCGGTGACTCAAGGCGCTTTGGCCAAGTTTGACGGTGTGGTGCTCAATGCCATCCGTGAAACCCAGACCAGCCTGGTGCAATACACGGCGTTGCTGCAGCGCCGTGATGCCCTGGCAGAGGCCGAGTTGTCGGCCAAAACGGCGGCCGACCAGACCCATCAGTTCTTCCAGGCGGGGCGCGAGTCATTCCTGGCCGATCTGCAGGCAACCCGCACCTACACTGACATGCGCGCGCAATTGTCGGCGGCCAACACCCAGGTTGCCATGAGTCAGATCGATCTGTTCCTGGCCCTGGGTGGGGGCTGGGAAAGTGGACGAACGCAAGCGGCGACAAACGCCAAACCCTGACAGCGTTGCTATGCTCTGAATTATCGGTATCAGAACGATGGTTCAGGGCGTTTGCGGTCTGTAGCCCTCCTCATCGTGCAGACCATGCCTGATGGGGATACTAATAATGAAAAACCCTTATGCTCCCGGCTTCTGGTGTGCAGTGGCAGCCGTGGTGCTGCTTTCGGCGACCTACTTCTACGGCATCATGCTGGCGCACCAGATCGACAAGGCAATGATCTTTCTCGATAGCGCGAGTGCGTTGATTGCCGTTCTGGCCATAGTGGTGGTGGCCTGCGCCTCGGTGCAAACCCGGCAGATCAAAAAACGCCAGATCAACCAGGGCCAGACCCGCGTCCTGATCTGGGACACCAAGGTTGCCCTGCGGCGGGTAGAGACGGTATTTGACCGCTATTTCTGGGGCAGTTACTGGCAACCGGGCCGGACCTTCCAGGAGTTTATGGGCGAACTTACCGGCACCCCGCTGGAAAAAAGCCTCGAAGCCCTCAAGACCCAATGCCTGAAACTCGACAAGGCCCTGCCATCCGAAGAGCGCCAATGGCTCGACACTGCGCGTGAGCTCTCGAATGTCGCGGCAGCGATGGCGCGTGAGCGTTATCAGCTGGATTACTCGGACGTTTCTTTTAATTCTGTAGGAGAAACATGCATCGACCATGATCTGGAAGTGCTGGTGTACACCTGGAGTGCCAGTCTCAAGAGTTTCGACCACCAGCTCGACGAAATTGACCAGCGTTACGCCCAACCTGCATAAAGCCAGGTATCACGTTGGAGGAGCGTCTGCTCTGCTGCCAGTGTTAATCTGCTAGCACTTTTCGGCCCATGAAGGGCTTGGCAAAGACCGCTTTACTTTCAACATAACGGACATTGAACGGGTCAATTGATGAATAAACCATTAGGTGTGCTGGTAGGGATCGTTGTTGTCGCCGGGGCGCTGAATACCGCTGGCGCGTGGTATACCGGCAGCAAAATCGAGGGTGTGTTGCAGACCTCGATCGAGCAGACCAACCAGGAGCTGGCCAAGCAACTACAAGGCACCACCACTCACGGCACTATTGAGCTGGTTTCCATTGAGCGCAACCTCTACAGCAGCACCGCGCACTATCGCCTGAAGATCCAGGACGACAAGGCGGGCCCGGATGCGAAGCCGGTGGAATTGCTGTTTGTCGATAATATCGAGCATGGTCCATTGCCGTGGTCGCGTATCAAGACGTTCAAGTGGATGCCAGTGATGGCGGTCAGCAATTACTCGCTGGAAAAAACCCCATTTACCGAAAAGTGGTTTGCCGCAACCAAGGATCAGGCTCCGCTCAAAGGTCAGGTCACCCTGGGTTACGACCGCTCGGTTGACGGTCATATGGAGCTGATGGCACTGGAGACCCAGCTGGACGAGCACTCCACGTTCAGCTTCTCGGGCATGACCATGCAAGCCCAGACCGATGCCGATGGCCAGAACCTCAAGGCCAAAGGCTATATGGACCACCTCAAGCTCAATGCGATCACGATTGAGAACCCGCCGGTAACGGTCGAGCTCAACGGCCTGACCCTGGCCAGTGACCTGAAGAAGACCGACTTTGGCTTCTATCTTGGGCAGAACGTGATGGCGCTGAGCGAAGGTCAGCTGACTTATGGCGTCAAGCAATCGGTGATCAAACTCAAGAACTTCGAGTACACGGATTCTGCTTCCGCCAATGGCAACCTGATGTCCGGGCGTCTGGCCTATAACGTCGGTGATATCACCCTGGATGGCAAGCCGGTGGGCAGTGCGCAAATGGTACTGACTGCCAGCAGCCTGGATATCCCGGCCATGCAGGCGCTGCTGCAGATTTATCAGAACAAGTTCCAGCCTCAGGCCGACGGTACCCTGCCGCAAACCCCGCTGACCCCGGCGGAGCAAGTGCAGATGCAGCTTCAGGTTGAAAAAATTCTGGCTGCCAAACCGCAACTGGCGTTGGAGAAATTCACGATCAAGACCGCCAATGGTGAAAGCCAGCTCAACGTTGTCATGGGGCTGGCCAAGCCGACCTCATTTGAGCAGCCGCCAGTTGACGTTACCAAGCAGATGCTGACCGCGCTGGATGCCAAGCTGTTGCTGTCCAAGCCGATGATTGCTGATTTGTCAGCGGTGCAGGCACAGTTGGTTGGCCAGACCGATCCGCAAGCCATTGCCAAGATGGCCAGCATGAACAGCGAGATGGCAGGCGTGATGGCGGTGCAAACCGGGCTGGCCAAAGTGGAGGGCAACAACATCCTGGCTTCGCTCAATTACGCTGATGGCCAGGTGGATCTCAATGGCCAGAAAATGAGCCTTGAAGACTTCATCACTGCGATGAGTACCCGCTTTGGTGGTGTGGCCAGCCAGTAAAGCCGCGACTTAAACTGTGGGAGCGAGCCTGCTCGCGAACGATCTTCGCGAGCAGGCTCGCTCCCACTGTCTTGCTCTGTTCAATAAGCCAATGACCAGGTCATGGTGTATGTGCGGCCACGGCCCTGATAGTCATACAGGTACTCCGGGCCGTAGGTCGGCGAGTAGAACAGCGCCGCACGCTGGCCCCAGACCGTGCTGTACTCCTTGTCCAGCAGGTTCTGGATGCCGGCGCTGAACGTGCCGAATTCAGTCTCCTGGCTGCCCATCAAGTCGAACGTGGTGTAACCGCTGATCTTGTGGTCGGAATCGTCTTTAAGCGTAAAGGCATGGTTACCCTGCAAGCGCACATTGCGCCCATCACCGTGCCAGCCAACAAACGCGGTGGATTTGGACAATGACGCATACCGGGCGTCACGCTTCATCCAGTCGCCTTGCGCGTCCTCTTCCTCTGAACGTACCAGATGCAAGGTGCCGCCTGCGTCCCAACCGTTATTGAAGTGACGGGTCAGCGCGCCTTCAAAGCCAAAATCACGGCTCTTCTTGTCGGTTACATCAATCGTCAGCGTGGCAGCGTCCGTGGTGATGACCTTGTCAGACCAGATGTAATAGATCGCCGCCTGCGCGTCCCAATCCACATCGGCAAAGCGCCAGCCGGTTTCGACCTGACGGCTCTTGATCCCGGCCAACGGGTTGTCTTTGACGCTCAGCCCCGCCTTGCCGTAGTACTTGGCCGGGTCCGGCAAATCAAAGCCTTCGCTGTAGTTGACCCAGGTTTGATGGCCATTCTTGAAGTCATAAATGGCGCCCAGGTTGAACAGGTTGACCGCGTAGTCGTTGCTGCCACCGGCAATGCCCTTGAACACACCGACATCGACGTCCATTTGCTGGCGCCGCGCGCCGCCAGACAGGGTCAGGGCATCGGTAAGTTTCCAGTCAAGCTGGGCGTAGGCCGAATGCCCATCAACCCGGTAACTTGGGTAGCGCGGGGACTTGCTTTGGGTGACCAGGTCCAGGCCGCCGCTTTCGGATGAAATGGCCGAATCGAACACGCTTTGTTCGGCATTGAAGCGCTCGCGGTCGAGGTCTACGCCATAGGTCAGCTTCAGGCTGTCCCATTGTTTGGCAAACAGCGCCTTGAGGCTGGTGACTTCGAAGTTCTGCTGCGAAGCGGCGAAGTACACGCCCTTGGAACCCTGCGGTTTACCGGCGTTGTAGTACGGGAACGGATAGAAATTGTTGTCTTCCTTGCGGTACGAGCCCTGCAAGTAGAAGTCCTGGCCCAGCAGGTCGGCGTGGTGATAGTTGGCGTTGAACAGCAGGCGCTTGGAACGCGGCTCCAGGTCGGTGTCGTAGCCGCTGCGGATTTCGGCGTCTTCGAGATTGGACGGTGCTTTGTCGTGCAGGTTGGGGAAGTAAATCCCGACGCTGCCGTTGTTCCCCGAATCATAGTACTGGGCCAGCAAGTCCAGGTCCTGTACGTCATCGAGCTTGATTGCCAGGCTGCCCATCAGGTCCAGGGTGCGGTTGTATTGCAGGTCGGTCTGGGTGTTGTCGATAAATACCTGATCGCCTTTACCATCGTAAAAGGCTTCGTTCTGTTCACCGGAAATCCCCAGGCGGCCATAGACCCGATCAGTGCCGCCGCTGACGGATTGTGAAATGCGGCTGGAGAGGTCGTCGCTGTTGTTGAAACCGCTGGTGGCGGACAGCTCTGTTTCGAATTGCGCGGGGCCGGGGGTGCCCTTTTTGGTCACGATATTGATGATCCCGCCTGTGGCGCCACCACCGTACAGCGCGCTGGCGCCGGACAGCACTTCGATCCGCTCTACGTTGAACGGCGAGATGCTGTCGAACTGGCGCGACAGCCCTCGCGAGCTGTTCTGGCTGACGCCGTCGATCATCACCAGCACGTTGCGCCCGCGCATGTTCTGGCCGTAGTTGCTGCGCCCTTCGGGCGCCAGGTCGAGCCCCGGCACCAGTTTGCCGATGGCTTCCTTGAGGGTGACACCAGTGTCCAGTTGCTCCTGCAACTGCACCTGGTCGACCACCCACACGGTGCCCGGGATTTCACTGATGGAGGTGCTGGTACGGGCGCCGACGCTGACTTCCAGGGCCTTGAGTTGCAGGCTCTGAGCGGGGGCTTGAGGTTTACCCAAGATGACGGTGCGGGCATCGCTGAATTGCCAGCCCAGACCGCTGTCTTTGAGTAGCGATTGCAGGGCCTGTTCAACACTCATCTCCCCCCGCAGCGCCTGGCTGTGCAAGCCGGCGACTTCGGCTGAGGTAAACAGCAGGTGCAAATCGGCTTGATCGGCAAACTGGGTGAGCGCCTGATCGAGGTCCTGGGCCCTGACGTCCACGCTGACCTGGCGGGTGTGCTGGGACGTGCCGGGCGTGGCCGCAGTTGTGGTCTGGGCACTGGCTTGCAGCGGGCCTCCCAGGCTGGCCAGCAAGGCTGTGGCTACGAATACCTGGCGCAGTCGCTGTTCGTTTAGGTGTGCGCCACGCGGCTTCTTGACGTGCTCGACCATTGCGTTTTTGATCCTTGTTCGAGGTTTTTTATATCGCGAATGGGAACGGATTCGTTCCTGGTCTTACTACGACGATATGCCCGACAGGATCTTGCAGTGCCTGTGCGAAATTATTTTCAGTGCACCCACGCCACAAAGGGCAGGTAGGTGATGTTGAGGCCGTAACGCTGTTCCAGGGTATGCAGCAGGTTCTGTGGATCGTTGAGGTCGAACACGCCGCTGATCTGCATGGCGCCGAGTGTTGCATCGGGCAGCACGATACGGCCGTATTGATAGCGCTCCAGTTCGGCGAGTACGTCCTGCAAGGGTTTACGGTTGAAGATCAGCTTGCCGCGGTGCCAGGCGGTGAGGGCATTGGCATCAACCTGCTGGCGCTCGGCGACAGCCTGGCCTGGTTGATACAGTGCCTGCTGGTTGGGTTGCAGCTCCAGGGTTTGCGTCTGGTGCTGCACTTGCACCGCGCCCGAGGCGACCAGTACACGGGTCTGAACTGCATCGCGGCGCACGCTGAAGGCCCCGTTTTTAGCCGCCACCCGGTCTTGCCCAGCCTGGACGATAAAGGGGCGCGACGGGTCATCGGCCAACTCGAACAGGGCTTCGCCCTTGCGCAAGATGACGCTACGTTGATTGCCCGTGAAGTCGACCGACAACGCCGTGGCGCTGTTCAACGTGACACGCGTGCCATCGCTCAACAGCCATTGCTGGCGCTGACCGACCCCGGTGTGATGAGTGTCGGACCAGCTTGGTACATAGTCCGTAGCGCCATACCCGAGTACGGCCAGTAGCAACCCCGCCGCCAGCCCGTTGGCCCAGCGATAAGCCCGGCGGCGCGGTCTTGCGCGATGTTGCTCGGCGCTGGCGGTCAGACCGATATCCGCCCATAGCGCTTCGGCCTCTTGGGCCGCGGTTTTGTGCGCCGGGCTCAACTGTTGCCAGCGCTGATAGTCCAGGCGCTGGCGTGCGCTGGCTTCGCCCGAGTGCAGCAGGGTCTGCCAGTCGATGGCCTGATCGTCGAGATCGTCAGGGGAGGGCGTTGAAGGCATCACGGCACGCTCAGGCATGGTTGTCTTTTAGCCAGTCACGGCAGTGGCGCAAGGCCTGGCCAATGTATTTTGCCACCATACTTGGCGACACGCCCAGTTCGACGGCGATCTGGGCTTGGGTCATGCCGTCGATGCGACTCAGCAGTAACGCCTGGCGGGCATTGGGCGACAGTTGTTGCAGCGCCTCATCCAGAATGCCGATGCGCTCGGTGGCCAGCAGCAGACCTTCGGGCGGCAGCCCCGGATCAGCGATTTGCAGTGAAGGCGGTTCGCCGCTCAGGTTGCGTGTCTGGCGCTGATCCACGCGCAAGGCATCGATGGCCAGGTTGCCCGCCACCTTGAAAATAAAGTGCCGGTCATTAAGTACCGTGACCGCCTCGGGGTCGATTTTTGCCAGCTTGATCCAGGTTTCCTGCGCCACATCCGCTGCCCGATGCCGGTCACGCAGGCGCCGGGTCAGGAACGACAACAGATCGTCGTAGTGCTCCTGAAAACTGGCCAGCAGGCTGGAGGGTGAAGGCGAGGGCATGGAGCAGGGCTCAGGCGTTAATGAGAAGCTGTATCATTAACGATTGAGCCCGATGGCGCAACGACTCTTGCTGGGGTGAGCATTGAGTTATAGCGGTCGACAAGTCTTGTGGGAGCGTGGCTTGCCCGCGATGGCATCAACGCGGTCTGGCAGGACGACCGCGCCGCTTGAGTCGAGAGCAAGCCCGCTCCCACAGTTTTCTGCGGACGCGACAAAACCTTGCGCAGGTGCACATCGGGTTTGATTGGGTAGGGGGGGAAACGCGGTTCCCTTGAACAAGGGAACGCATTCAGGTGCCACAAATAATGGCGGAGAACGGGGGATTCGAACCCCCGACACCCTTTTGAGGTGTACTCCCTTAGCAGGGGAGCGCCTTCGGCCACTCGGCCAGCTCTCCGCGAAACGCCGCGTATAGTAACCAGCCTTTCGTCAGTTGCCCATAGAAAATTTAACCGGATCTGCGTTTTGCGCAGAAAAGCTCAAAAAACAGGCGTGCGATCGCTCACCGGGTTCTCGGTGGGAGGCAAAATGCTGTTGGTTACAGGGTTTTGACGCGATTCCCTTGAGCAAGGGAAAAAGAATGGTGCACCAGGCGGGATTCGAACCCACGACCCCTGCCTTCGGAGGGCAGTACTCTATCCAGCTGAGCTACTGGTGCGACGCGGCCGCCATCATACTCATCTGCGTGTCAGTCGTCCATGCCGCTGATTCGTGAGGTGTTTCCTTACGCGTTATGGGCTATTAATGGGGGCCGGGCGATAAAACGGTGAAGTCTGGCAGCTTGTTCTTTTTTTCGAACAGGCTATTGTCCTTTACCCCCTTTATCCCTAGGATTCGTTTGAGATTTCAAACGCTCTTGTCTGGGTGCTGAATCGCACGGCATGTTCTTTGTGCGTCATTTAGATACTTTGGCAGTGAATGACTTCCTGACGGCAGCCTTCCACGGCGCCTTTCTACTTTAATAATTCGCTCCGCGCCTGCGCGGTGCTGTTAAGGAAAGCCCACATGCAGCTCAAAGACGCACAGTTGTTCCGCCAGCAAGCCTATATCGATGGTGCCTGGGTTGATGCGGACGGTGGCCAGACCATCAAGGTCAACAACCCGGCTACTGGTGAAATCATCGGCACAGTGCCAAAGATGGGCGCGGTTGAAACCCGTCGTGCCATTGAAGCCGCAGACAAAGCGTTGCCAGCCTGGCGTGCCCTGACCGCCAAAGAGCGTGCAACCAAGCTGCGTCGCTGGTTTGAGCTGCTGATCGAAAACCAGGACGACCTCGGCCGCCTGATGACCCTGGAGCAGGGCAAGCCACTGGCCGAAGCCAAGGGCGAAATCGTTTACGCTGCTTCGTTTATCGAGTGGTTCGCCGAAGAAGCCAAGCGTATTTACGGCGACGTGATCCCGGGCCACCAGCCGGACAAACGTCTGATCGTGATCAAACAACCGATCGGCGTGACCGCTGCCATTACCCCGTGGAACTTCCCGGCAGCCATGATCACCCGTAAAGCCGGCCCGGCCCTGGCCGCCGGTTGCACCATGGTGATCAAGCCAGCTTCGCAAACCCCGTTCTCGGCCCTGGCCCTGGTTGAGCTGGCGCACCGTGCCGGCATCCCTAAAGGCGTGTTGAGCGTTGTAACCGGCAGTGCCGGCGATATCGGCGGCGAGCTGACCAGCAACCCGATCGTGCGCAAGCTGTCCTTCACCGGCTCGACCGAAATCGGTCGCCAGTTGATGGCCGAATGCGCCAAGGACATCAAGAAAGTGTCGCTGGAGCTGGGCGGCAACGCACCTTTTATCGTGTTCGACGATGCGGACCTGGATAAAGCCGTAGAAGGCGCGATCATCTCCAAATACCGCAACAACGGTCAGACCTGCGTATGTGCCAACCGCCTGTACATTCAGGACTCGGTCTACGACGCATTCGCAGAAAAACTGAAAGTAGCGGTGGCCAAGCTCAAGATCGGCAATGGTCTGGACGAAGGCACCACCACAGGCCCCCTGATCGATGACAAGGCCGTGGCCAAGGTCAAGGAGCACATCGCTGACGCACTGAGCAAGGGCGCGACCCTGCTGACCGGCGGCAACAGCCTGGAAGGCAGCTTCTTCGAGCCGACCATTTTGGTGAACGTGCCGAAAAACGCCGCTGTGGCGAAGGAAGAAACCTTCGGCCCGCTGGCGCCGCTGTTCCGTTTCAAGGACGAAGCTGAAGTGATCGCGATGGCCAACGATACGGAGTTCGGCCTGGCGTCGTACTTCTATGCCCGCGACCTGAGCCGTGTATTCCGTGTGGCTGAAGCCCTGGAGTACGGCATGGTGGGCGTCAACACTGGCCTGATCTCCAACGAAGTCGCGCCGTTTGGCGGGATCAAGGCGTCGGGCCTGGGCCGTGAAGGCTCCAAGTACGGCATCGAAGACTACCTGGAAATCAAATATCTCTGCCTGGGCATCTAACCCGGCGGGTGGTTCAAGCAGAGGGGGCACGAGAGCGATGCTTCCCCTGCGTTTCAAACTGTTAATTTTTGTGGCCGGGAGCGCCATGCCAGTCGATCATCGCATGCTGGCATGGGTGTCTGCCTGGCGCGTCAGCCTTGAACCACGCCGCTTGATCAGCGGCGAATGAGGAACACCATGAGCAACAAGACCAACGCATCCCTGATGAAACGCCGTGAAGCCGCTGTTCCGCGCGGTGTTGGCCAGATCCACCCGATTTTCGCCGAATCGGCGATTAACGCCACCGTTACCGACGTTGAAGGCCGCGAGTTCATCGACTTCGCCGGCGGTATCGCGGTACTGAACACCGGTCACCTGCACCCGAAAATCATTGCCGCCGTTCAAGAGCAACTGACCAAGCTGACCCACACCTGCTTCCAGGTACTGGCTTACGAGCCTTACGTCGAGCTGTGCGAAAAGATCAACGCCAAGGTCCCGGGCAATTTCGACAAGAAAACCCTGTTGGTCACCACCGGTTCCGAAGCCGTTGAAAACGCCGTGAAAATCGCTCGTGCCGCAACTGGCCGTGCCGGCGTGATCGCCTTCACTGGCGCATACCATGGCCGTACCATGATGACCCTGGGCCTGACCGGGAAAGTCGTACCGTACTCGGCAGGCATGGGTCTGATGCCAGGCGGTATCTTCCGCGCGCTGTACCCGTGCGAACTGCATGGCGTGAGCGTGGATGACTCCATCGCCAGCATCGAGCGCATTTTCAAGAACGACGCCGAGCCTAAAGACATCGCTGCCATCATCATCGAGCCGGTACAGGGCGAAGGTGGTTTCTATGTGGCGCCGAAAGCGTTCATGGCCCGTCTGCGCGAGCTGTGCGACAAGCACGGCATCCTGCTGATCGCGGATGAAGTGCAAACCGGCGCTGGCCGTACCGGCACGTTCTTCGCCATGGAACAGATGGGCGTCACTGCCGACCTGACCACCTTCGCCAAGTCCATCGCTGGCGGCTTCCCGCTGGCCGGTGTGTGCGGCAAGGCCGAGTACATGGACGCCATCGCTCCAGGCGGTCTGGGCGGCACCTATGCCGGTAGCCCGATTGCTTGCGCAGCAGCGCTGGCGGTACTGGATGTGTTTGAAGAAGAGCACCTGCTGGACCGTTGCAAGGAAGTCGGCGAGCGCCTGGTAACCGGCCTCAAGGCTATCCAGGCCAAGCACCCGGTGATCGGTGATGTGCGTGCGTTGGGCGCGATGATCGCGGTCGAGCTGTTCGAAGGCGGCGATTCGCACAAGCCAAATCCGACGGCAGTGGCACAAGTGGTTGCCAAGGCTCGCGACAAGGGTCTGATCCTGCTGTCGTGCGGCACTTACGGCAACGTCCTGCGTGTACTGGTACCGCTGACCTCGCCTAACGAGCAATTGGACAAAGGTCTGGCCATCATCGAGGAGTGCTTCGCTGAACTGGCGTGAGCTGCGCACCTGACGGTGTGACCTGATAGACAAAAAAACCGCTTCGGCGGTTTTTTTGCGTCTGAAGCGTCTATTTGGGTGTTTTGGCCTGTATCCGCGTGCGCCCTTTGACTAAGGTGCCTGTATCGCACGGGGAGCAAACTGGATGACGGTTGTAGATTTAATGGCAGCACCCACTGTATTGATTGCCGAGGCCGATCCCTGGACTCGGGATTTGCTCAAGCAAGTGGTGCTGACGGTACGTTGCGACGCTCAACTGGATGTCTGTGGCGACGGTCAGCAGGCGCTTGCGCAGTTGGGCAGGAAAACTTATGGCCTGGTGATTGCTGACCGTGAGCTGCCGGGTGTAGGTGGTCTGGATCTGTTGCGCACTGTGCGCCAACGCCGCGCGGTTGCAGCGCAGCCATTTATTTTGTTGAGTGCACGTAATGACAGCGCCAGTGTGCGCGAAGCCTTGCCGCTGGCGCCAACGGCTTATCTGACCACACCCTTGGATATTGCCGGCCTGACCAGGCGCCTCAAGAGCCTGCTGCTCTCGGCGGGGCAAGAGATTTCGTGTGACGTACCGGCACTGGCGCCAGGCATGACCCTCAAGCGTTTTCTGGAGCAGCGCCGCGCGTCTTCCGATGGCGCGCCGCTAAGAGTGGATGCGCAATCGGCGCTCAAGGGCAGCCTCACGCCTGAAGGGGTGGACCTGGCACGGCTTGAGCAGCAAGTACGCACCGATCCACAAATTACGGCGGTGCTGATTGCGGCCGCCAACAGTGCGGCGCAGCACCTTGTGAGCCCGGCCCAGACCCTTGCGCAAGCCATGCAGCGGCTGGGGCCTGCGCAAAGCGTGAACCTGGTCCAGGGGCTTACTCTCAAGTACAGCGCGCAGTTGAGCGATCCTTGCCTGGCGGACTACGCCGAGCGTTACTGGGCGTTGTCCCAGCGTGCGGCAGACTATGGCCGCACATTGGCAGGCATGTTGAATCTGGATCAGGAGCGTTGTTTCTGCGCCGGGTTGTTGCACTGCCTGGGTGATCTGGCCTTGGTGCGTTGCTTGCAGGAGTGGCGCCAGGCGGGTGGGGAGCTGGATACCCAGGCTATTGATGCCTCTCTGGCCGAGTTTGGCGCAGCCTATGGTTCAGCCTTGCGCACGCGCTGGCGATTGCCGCTGGAGCTGCGGGAGTTGATTGCGGCGATGTATCACCTGGGTGGCGGGGTGTACTCGCGAGAAGCGCTGGTGATGAACCTGGCGGCGCAAGTGGCCAATCTGGAGTCGGAAGAGGGGATTGCCGAGGTGGCCGGCGGGAAGACGGCGCGCTTGTTGCGGGTGGGTATGTCGCAGCTTTCGCAGTTGATCAAGAGCCCCTCACCCTCTCCCGGAGGGAGAGGGGACTAAAGGCAAAAGCGGATTTTCGTCACATTGAATATCAGCCCCCTCTCCCTCCGGGAGAGGGTTGGGGTGAGGGCGCTTGCTCTTAAACCGCTGCAGGGCGCAGCGAGTAGGTCTTGAGCTGGTGGGCAAAGTCGCGCAGCGACTGGATCCCGCTGGCTTCTGCCTCGTGAACCCATTCCTTGATCGCCGCCAGCATGTCGTGACCGTTGGTGCTGGTTTTGACCCAGATCTGTTGCAGGGCCAGCCGCTTCTCGTAAATCACTTTCAGTGAGTGGCTATGCTCCAGCATCTTTTCAATACGCTGATGGTGGCGGTCTTCAAGCAGGCTGGTTTCGCGCGACAGCAGACGCTTGGCGCGGCGGAACTGATGACGCACCGAATGATCGACCTTGGCCAGCTCTTGCTGCACCAGCGGTGCAATCACCAGCTTGCGGTACTGCGCCATGATCTGGAAACGGTTGTTGAGGATCGCCATGGCGGTGTCCATATCCAGATTGCCCTTGCCTTCCACCCGGTGGGCGATAGGCGCAACACGCTGAACCTTGGCCAGGCGCAAAAAGCTGAAGACCTTGATCCAGGCCCAACCCAGGTCGAACTCCCACTTCTTGACCGACATCTTGGCCGAGTTGGGGTAGGTGTGGTGGTTGTTGTGCAGCTCTTCACCGCCAATGATGATGCCCCAAGGCACCAGATTGGTGGCTGCGTCGCGGCATTCGAAGTTGCGATAACCCACCGCGTGACCCAAACCGTTGACCACACCTGCCGCCCACACCGGGATCCACATCATCTGGATGGCCCAGATAGTCAGGCCGATAGCACCGAACAGCAACAGGTCGATGACCAGCATGAGCGCCACGCCGAGCATTTTGTAACGCGAATAAAGATTTCGCTCAATCCAGTCTTCAGGGCAGTTTTTGCCATAAATACGCAATGTTTCAGGATTTTGCGCTTCTTCACGATACAGCTCTGCACCTTTTCGCAAAACGGTCGATAACCCTTTGATAACCGGGCTGTGCGGGTCATCGACGGTTTCGCATTTGGCGTGGTGCTTGCGGTGGATGGCTGTCCACTCACGGGTATTCTGCGCGGTGGTCAGCCACAGCCAGAAGCGGAAAAAGTGTTTCAGGCCACCATTGAGCTCAAGCGAGCGGTGGGCTGAGTAGCGGTGTAGATAAACCGTGACACCGATAATGGTCACGTGGGTCATCAACAGAGTGACTGCCACCAGTTGCCAGGCTGACAAGTCGAGAAAACCGTTGTACCACATAGGCTGTTTGGCCCTCGGGAAGATGAAAAAAACTGCAACACGCATTATCACCATGCAGCCAGATAAAACCAGTCGGCCTTTCAGATAAGAGTGCCCGGATGTTTCTTACACTATAATTCCCACTTTTTTGTAGGCGCATTAACTTTCTTATGTCTGTTTCTTCTCGCGATGCCTTGCGTACGGCCTTGTTATACGGGCTGCTAGCGGTTTTCTGGCTGCTGGTGACTGATCATTTATTGAACAGTTATTTCGATGATTCAGCACAGTTGGTGCGGTGGCAGCAGGTAAATGGCTATGTTTTTGCCCTGTTCAGCGCCGTACTGATTTTTTTCGCCCGGGCCCGTTTGTTCGATTTTTTGGGGATGAACCCCGGTCTGAAGCGCCAGCTTCAGGATAGGGAGCGCTTGCGTCAGGCAGCGGTGGTGTTTGACTGCACCCGTGAAGGGGTGCTGGTCAGCGACAGCCGCGGGGTGATCGTTCACGTCAACCGTGCCTTGGTTGAAATAACCGGCTACCCGGCCGAAGAGGTGCTTGGCCGACGCCCGAACATGTTCAAGTCGGGTCGCCACGGCCCCGCGTTTTATCAGGCAATGTTCAAGACGATCGATGAGCGCGGCGAGTGGCACGGCGAAATCTGGAACCGGCGCAAAAGCGGCGAGGTCTACCCGCAGTGGCAGACCGTGCGCTCGATTACCGATGACAAAGGCCAGGTCAGTCACTATGTCGCGGTTTTTTCGGATATCTCCGCGATCAAGAACTCCCAGACCGAGCTCGCACGTCTGGTTCACCATGATCCCCTGACTGACCTGCCCAACCGTCTGCTGTTCACCGACCGCACCGAGCAGGCGCTGGCTTCTGCGCAACGCCACCAGACCGGCTGTGCTCTGCTGATGATCGACCTCGATCACTTCAAGATCATCAATGACAGCCTGGGCCACAACGTCGGTGACCTGCTGCTCAAGGCGGTGGCCGAGCGTTTGCTCAGGGTGTTCGGCAAAGGCTTTACCGTGGCCCGGCTGGGCGGTGATGAGTTCGCCGTGCTGGTCGACAGCTGTGAGCATGCGAGCCAGGCCGCCGGGCTTGCGCAGCAGGTGCTGGAGGTCATGAAAGGCCCGTTCGATGTCGACAGGCATCAACTGTTTATCAGCGCCAGCGTCGGCATCAGCGTGTTCCCCGGCGATGCTCTGAACGCCGAGCAATTGCTGCGCAATGCCGACTCGGCTTTGTTCAAGGCCAAAAGTTCGGGACGCGAGGGTTATGCCTTGTACACCGAGGAGCTGACGGCCCATGCCCAATACCGGGTTGAGGTGGCCAGCGATCTGCGCCGCGCCCTGGAGCAGCACGAGCTGCGCGTGTACTACCAGCCGGTGCACAACCTTAAAACCAGCCGCCTGATTGGCGTTGAAGCACTGGTGCGCTGGGAGCACCCGCTGCGGGGGCTGTTGTCACCGGGTGAGTTCATCCCGATTGCGGAACGTACCGGGTTGATCGCCGAGATTGACGCCTGGGTGCTGGAACAAGCCTGTTGGCAGATGGTTCAGTGGCAGGCTGCAGGTGTGGAACTGTCGTTTGTGGCGGTGAATATTTCCAGCCGACTGTTTGCCCGTCCCGAGCTGTTTTCGCTGGTTTCAACGGTACTGGCAGACACCGGGCTGGATCCGGCCTTGCTGGAGCTTGAAGTGACCGAAAGTGCGGTGATGGACAACTCGCAAGTGGCCCTGGAGCAGATGCATCGTCTGCGGGTGCTGGGTTTGCGCCTGGCCATCGATGATTTCGGCACCGGTTTTTCATCTTTGCTGCGACTCAAGCGCTTGCCTGTGCAGAAGCTGAAAATCGATCAGGGCTTTGTCGCCGGCTTGCCTGGGGACAATGATGATGTGGCGATCGTGCGAGCGGTTATCGCACTGGGTCAAAGCATGGGCCTGGAGGTGCATGCCGAAGGGATAGAGCAGGTTGAGCAGGCGCAGTTCCTGCTCGACCTTGACTGCAACCTGGGCCAGGGCTACTGGTTTGGGCGTCCGATGCCTGCCAAGGATCTGGACTGGCAGCGGGCGCCGGCAATTCGCCCCTGAACCGGGCTTAGTCCTTTTCTGGCGGCAGGGTCGGCAGCGCGCGCAGTGCGGCTTCGTACCACTCAGTGTTAAAGGCGCGGTCTTCTTCGAGGATCGCGTCAATCTCCACGGCCAACACATGGGCCATCATCTGCAGAATATCGTCGCGCTCGTAGCCGACCAGGGTCAGTTTGTTGAACGTGGCTTTGGCAGCAGGCGGGTTGTCGCTTTCAATCTGGTTTTCAATCGCCTGAATCAGGGTGGATTCGGCGAACTCTTCTTCTTCGTTGTCGATATCGGTTGGCTCGCTCATGGGCAGGCTCCTTGGGTAAAGGTTGGCAGTCTAACGGTATTCAGGATGCTGATGCTGCTAGCCAGCCTGATGGCGAAGCTCTATAACAGCTGCTGCCAACCCCAACACGGCCTGGAGGCTTTGTAATGCTCAAGCTTTATGGATTCGCAGTCAGCAACTACTACAACATGGTCAAGCTGGCGCTGCTGGAAAAGGGCGTGCCCTTTGAAGAAGTGCCGTTTTTCGCTGGCAAGACCCCTGAGGCGCTGGCCATCAGCCCCCGCGGCAAAGTCCCGGCACTGGGCGTTGAACAAGGGTTTATCAACGAAACCAGCGTGATCCTGGAATATATCGAGCAAACCCAATCGGGCCTCAGGCTGCTACCAGTGGATCCGTTTGAGCGTGCGCAGGTGTTGGCACTGGCCAAGGAAATCGAGCTGTATATCGAGTTGCCTGCCCGCGCCTGTTACCCCGAGGCGTTTTTCGGCATGCAAGTGCCCGACGCGATCAAGGAAAAGGCCCGCACCGAGCTGCTCGACGGTATCGCCTCCCTGGGCCGTCACGGCAAGTTCGCGCCTTATGTCGCGGGCGAGACCCTGAGCGTGGCGGATATCTACTTCGCCTTCAGCGTTGATCTGGCCTGTGGCGTCGCACACAAGGTGTTTGGTCTCGACCTGCTGGCCGACATGCCGGGTGCCAAGGCATTGCTGGAGCGTCTGCAGCAAAACCCGCACGTGCAGAAAATCGCCGCGGACAAGGACGCTGCCATGCCGCAGTTTCTGGCGTGGATTAGCAGCAAGAAATAACCAGTACACAGGGTGTCGCCCCCTATTGTGGGAGCGAGCCTGCTCGCGAAGGTCTCAAGAACATCGCGTTTATCCAGCAAAACGCGTTATCCATAACACCTTTCGCCAGCAGGCTCGCTCCCACAGGGGCGCCGCTTTGAGGTTTAACGGCTGGCCAGCAGCGCCTTGCCGCGAACTACTGCCGCTTTCACCTGCGCCGGCGCAGTGCCGCCGATGTGATCACGGGCATTGACCGAACCTTCAAGGGTCAGTACGGCAAACACATCGTCTTCGATCTGATCGCTGAACTGACGCAGTTCTTCGAGGCTCATTTCCGCCAGGTCCTTGCCGGTTTCAACGCCGTACTTCACAGCGTGGCCGACGATTTCGTGGCAGTCACGGAACGGCAGGCCACGGCGCACCAGGTAGTCGGCCAGATCGGTCGCGGTGGAGAAACCACGCAGCGCCGCTTCACGCATGATCGCGTGCTTGGGCTTGATCGCCGGGATCATGTCGGCAAAGGCGCGCAGCGAGTCGCGCAAGGTGTCGGCGGCGTCGAACAGGGGTTCCTTGTCTTCCTGGTTATCCTTGTTGTAGGCCAATGGCTGGCCTTTCATCAGGGTCAGCAGGCCCATCAGCGCACCGAATACACGGCCGCTTTTGCCACGTACCAATTCCGGCACGTCGGGGTTTTTCTTTTGCGGCATGATCGAGCTGCCGGTGCAGAAGCGGTCGGGCAGGTCGATAAACTGGAATTGCGCGCTGGTCCATAGCACCAGCTCTTCGGAGAAGCGCGACAAGTGCATCATCGTGATGCTGGCGGCGGCGCAGAATTCGATGGCGAAATCGCGATCGGAGACGTTGTCCAGCGAGTTGCCGCCCACGGCGTCAAAGCCCAGCAGTTGTGCGGTGAATTCGCGGTCGATCGGGTAGGTGGTGCCGGCCAGTGCGGCGCTGCCCAGAGGCATGCGGTTGGTGCGCTTGCGGCAGTCGACCAGGCGCTCGTAATCGCGGCTGAGCATCTCGAACCAGGCCAGCATATGGTGACCAAATGTTACCGGCTGTGCGGTCTGCAGGTGGGTAAAGCCGGGCATGATGGTCTCGGCTTCACGCTCTGCCTGTTCCAGCAGGCCTTTTTGCAGGCGGGTGATCTCGGCCAGGATCAGATCGATTTCGTCACGTAGCCACAGGCGGATATCGGTCGCAACCTGGTCATTACGGCTACGGCCGGTGTGCAGTTTTTTGCCGGTCACGCCGATGCGGTCGGTCAGACGCGCCTCGATGTTCATGTGCACGTCTTCCAGGTCGATGCGCCAGTCAAACGTACCGGCTTCGATTTCGCTCTGGATGGTTTTGAGGCCGTCGATGATGCTGTCGCGTTCGGCATCGGTCAGCACGCCGACCTTGGCCAGCATCGTGGCGTGAGCCACGGAGCCCATGATGTCATGGCGATAAAGGCGCTGGTCGAAAGTGACGGAGGCGGTGAAACGCGCAACGAAGGCGTCGACGGGTTCACTGAAGCGGCCGCCCCAGGACTGATTGGTCTTGTCGGTGCTCATGGATTCGCTCGTAATCGGCTGAGGGGAGTTACACAAATAGTTACCGCGAATCATAACAGGGTTGCCATTCATGGCGTTGACGCAGCTCGGCAGGTTTTTGTGTGAAGTGCGGTATAAATAAATTTCCGAAAGGAAATGTATCGTTTGAATACTTTCGCCTTGGCAACCGTCTACAGTTGGTCGTATGGATCAGTCATAGCAGGTCTTTGTAGATTGCCAGACGTATCCGGTATTAAATCGAGCAATCGAGGCAGGTGAATATTGCTGTGAGGTTTGCGGCACTTTTTGGCCTTCGCGCTAGTCTTAGCGTGGATCGCCGTGACAGTCGTCACATCACCTGTCTACGCTATCCTTGTGCGAGACTCACGCAGGAATACAGCGCTATATGAATGTCCTGATCGTTGATGACGAAACCCTGGCCCGCGAGCATTTGAGCCATTTGCTCAGCACGCTCGGGGGCTATACGTTGCTGGAGCCTGGCGCCACTAATGGCGAAGAGGCACTTAACCTGATCGAAAGCCTGAAACCGGATGTCGTTTTGCTCGATATCCGCCTGCCAGGCCTCGACGGGTTGCAGGTTGCAGCCAAATTGTGCGAGCGCGAGCTACCGCCTTCGGTGGTGTTTTGCGTGGCGCCTGACGAGTTTTCCGTACAGGCCCTGCAAGAGAGCGGTGTCAGCTATGTGCTCAAGCCGGTCACCGCAGATGCCCTGCGTGCTGCCCTGAAAGAGGCGCACCGGCCCAACCGCATCCAGCTGGCTGCACTCACCCGGCCTGCCGCGCAAACCGGCAGTGGCCCACGCAGTCATATCAGTGCCAGAACCCGAAAAGGCATTGAGCTGATCCCTATCGACCAGGTGATCTACTTTATCGCTGACCATAAATACGTGACATTGCGTCACGCTGGCGGTGAAGTTCTGCTCGACGAGCCGCTCAAGGCACTCGAAGACGAGTTTGGTGAACGCTTTGTGCGTATTCACCGTAATGCACTGGTGGCCCGAGACCGCATCGAGCGCTTGCAACGCACGCCCCTTGGGCATTTCCAGCTGTTCCTGCGCGGCCTGAACGGGGATGCGCTGATTGTGAGCCGCAGGCATGTGGCGGGTGTTCGCAAGATGATGCAGCAACTGTAATTCGTGCTCAAAAGGCGTGGATACGCCGTTTTTGGGCCAGGGAGGCCGAGGACTTTCTGATACAAGTCAAAGCTGTTTTGGCTGAGCTGTTATTATCAGCCGTATCTTTTCAGTACGGATTGATCCATGTCCTCTCGCGAAATCCGCATCGCTACCCGTAAAAGCGCCCTGGCTCTTTGGCAGGCCGAATACGTTAAAGCCCGTTTAGAGCAGGCTCACCCCGGTATTTTGGTGACGCTGGTGCCCATGGTCAGCCGTGGTGACAAGCTGCTGGACTCGCCGCTGTCGAAAATTGGCGGCAAGGGGCTCTTCGTCAAGGAGCTGGAAACAGCCCTGCTCGAAAACGAAGCAGACATCGCCGTGCACTCCATGAAAGACGTACCGATGGACTTCCCTGAAGGCCTGGGTCTGTTTTGCATTTGCGAGCGCGAAGATCCGCGTGACGCCTTCGTTTCCAACACCTATGCCAGCCTCGACGATTTGCCTCAGGGCAGCATTGTCGGCACGTCGAGCCTGCGCCGTCAGGCCCAGTTGCTGACTCGCCGTCCGGACCTGCAAATCCGCTTTCTGCGTGGCAACGTCAATACCCGTCTGGCCAAGCTCGATGCAGGTGAATACGACGCCATTATCCTCGCGGCTGCCGGCCTGATTCGCCTCGGTTTTGAACAGCGCATCACATCACCCATCAGCATCGAAGACAGCTTGCCAGCCGGTGGCCAAGGCGCAGTGGGTATCGAATGCCGCAGCGCAGATCCCGAAATCCATGCCCTGCTGACGCCTTTGCATCACGCCGATACGGCCGTGCGCGTTACGGCCGAGCGTGCGCTGAACAAGCATCTCAACGGTGGCTGCCAAGTGCCGATTGCCTGTTATGCCGTGCTTGAAGGCGAGCAAATCTGGCTGCGCGGCCTGGTCGGCGAGCCGAGTGGCGGTGTGTTGCTCAGTGCCGACGCCCGTGCGCCGCGTGCACACGCCAGTGAGTTGGGTGTGCAAGTGGCTGAGGCTCTGCTGGCCCAAGGGGCTGGGGATATTCTCAAAGCCGTTTATGGTGAGGCAGGTCACGAGTGACAGGCTGGCGCTTGCTGCTGACCCGGCCAGCCGAGGAATCGGCCGCGCTGGCCGCTGAGCTGGCGGCTGCCGGGATATATAGCAGCAGCTTGCCACTGCTGGCGATCAGCCCGTTGACTATGACTGATGCTCAGCGTGCGCTGATTGCGGGTCTTGACCGGTATTGCGCAGTGATTGTGGTCAGCAAGCCTGCGGCGCGCCTGGGGCTTGAGCTGGTCAGCCAGTACTGGCCGCATGCGCCCCGGCAGAAGTGGTTCAGCGTTGGCGCCGCGACGGCGCAGATTCTCGCCGATTACGGCCTCGATGTTAGCTACCCTCAACGGGGTGATGACAGCGAGGCGCTGCTGGCGATGCCCGAGTTCAAGTCTGCAGTGGGGGGGGATCAGCCCAGCGTGTTGATCCTGCGTGGGGAGGGTGGTCGCGAGTTGCTCGCGGATCGTCTGCGCAGCATTGGCGCGCAGGTCGACTACCTTGAAGTCTACCGCCGCGTACTGCCGTCATACCCGCCTGCAACCCTGTCCCGGCGGGTTGAAGTGGAACGCCTGAACGCGCTGGTGGTCAGCAGTGGGCAGGGTTTTGAACATTTACGGCAGATGGCAGGCGATTCCTGGCCCATGCTTGGGTGCCTGCCGTTGTTTGTTCCAAGCCCGCGGGTTGCTGAGCTGGCTCGCAGCGCCGGGGCGCAACATGTTGTGGATTGTCGTGGTGCAAGCGCCACGGCTTTGCTGGCGGCGCTGCGGGAGCATCCCGCACCTGCTTTCTAATGCAAAGGATGGATTCGTGAGCGAAACAGTCTTGTCCAAAGAACACGTGCAGCCCGCGCCAGAAGCGCCGGCTAAAAAAACCGAACCTGCACCACAGGGTCGAGGCAATGGCCTGGCGGTTTTCGCCCTGTTGCTCGGCGCCGCCGGTGTTGCTGTCGGCGGCTGGGGGGTATGGCAGGTGCGTCAACTGCAAGCTGCCACCGCAGAGCAGTTGAGCGACGTACCGGCCCTGGCCGCGCAAACGCTTTCGATCAAGCAGGGCGAGCAGAAGCTGCTGGCGCGGCTCAACCAACTGCCTTCGGCCAGTGAACTGGATAATCAGCGCCAATTGGTCGTGCAGCTGCAAGGCGATCAGCAGCGCCTGAACCAGCGCCTGGAAACCGTGCTGGGCGAAAGCCGCAAAGACTGGCGCCTGGCCGAGGCCGAGCACTTGTTGCGTCTTGCCACCTTGCGCTTGTCGGCCCTGCAAGACGTCACCAGCGCCCAGGCACTGGTACAGGGCGCGGACGCGATTTTGCGCGAGCAGAACGATCCGGGTTCATTCGCCGCTCGTGAGCAACTGGCCAAAAGCCTGACTGCATTGCGCAGTGTTGAGCAACCGGACCGCACCGGACTGTTTTTGCAGTTGGCGGCCTTGCGTGATCAAGTGGCGCAACTCAGTGCGCTGGCCCCGGCCTATCAGAACCAGGGTGACTCGCTGGCCAGCCTCACCGCTGATGGCGATGGCGCGAGCCGTTGGTCCCGGTGGTGGGAGGAGATCTCGCACTACATCCGCATCGACTTCAATGCCGACAAAAATGTGCGCCCCCTGTTGGCTGGCCAAAGCCTGACCCAGGTTCGCCTGGCCTTGAGCCTGGCGCTGGAGCAAGCCCAGTGGGCGGCGCTCAATGGCCAGGAGTCGGTTTACACCCAGGCCCTGGCGCAGGCGCAAGATGTGCTCAAGGGCAACTTCAATGCGGATAACCCGCAGAGCAAAAAAATCCTCGAGCAAGTGATTGAACTCGGCAAGCAGCCGGTTACGGTAAAAACCCCGGACCTTGCGGCTGCCTTGAGCGCGGTACAGGCCTACCTTGAGCGTCGGCATGTGCGTGCGCAAGAGCCGGTCAAAGCGGCTGCCAGCCCGGCGCAGGAGGCACTTCCATGAAGCGCTTCTACGTGATTGTGTTCTTGTTGATTGCAGCTGCGGCCTGCATCGGCCTGGCAATTGCTGAAGATGCGGGCTATGTGCTGATCGCCTATAAAAATTTCCGTTACGAATCCAGTGTCTGGGCAACGCTCGCGCTGCTGGCCGTCCTGTGGCTGCTGGTGTGGGGAGTCAAGCTGCTGGTGGAGCTGGTGACGGCTTCTACAGGGCTGGTCAACCCGTGGTCGCGGCGCAACCGCAGCCGTCGAGTGCAGATCGCCATCGAGCAAGGCCAGATGGACCTTGCCGAGGGCCGCTGGGCCAGCGCACAGAAGCATCTGGCCCGTGCCGCCGAAGCCGAGCCGCAGCCATTGCTCTACTACCTGGGGGCTGCACGAGCGGCCAACGAGCAGGGGCACTACGAAGAAAGCGACAACCTGCTGGAGCGAGCGCTGGAACGCCAGCCTCAGGCCGAACTGGCCATTGCCCTGAGCCATGCCCAGTTGCAGGTGGACCGTGCTGACACCGAGGGCGCGCTGGTGACCTTGCAGGCCATGCACGAGCGCCATCCACACAATGTTCAGGTGTTGCGCCAGCTGCAGCGTCTGCACCAGCAGCGTGGCGACTGGACGGCGTTGATCCGCCTGTTGCCAGAGCTGCGCAAGGACAAGGTATTGCCGCCCAAGGAGCTGGCCGAGCTGGAGCGACGGGCCTGGGGGCAGAATCTGAGCCTGGCGGCCCAGCGTGAAAGCGAAGGCGAGGCGGGGTTGCAGTCACTTCAACGCGCCTGGCAACAGCTTACCTCGGCCCAGCGCCAGGAGCCCGCGCTCGTGCTGGCCTATGCCGAGCAATTGCGCCAGCTGGGCGCGCAAACTGAAGCCGAAGAAGTCTTGCGCGGGGCGCTCAAGCGCAGTTATGACAGCCATCTTGTGCGCCTCTATGGCCTGCTGCGTGGCAGTGACCCGGTGAAGCAGTTGCAGGCCGCCGAAGGCTGGCTCAAGAGCCATCCCGGCGATGCCAGCCTGCTGTTGACCCTGGGTCGCCTGTGCCTGCAAAACAGCTTGTGGGGCAAAGCGCGGGATTACCTTGAAAGCAGCCTCAAGGTGGAGCGCAACCCCGAAACCTGTGCCGAGCTGGCACGACTGCTGGCCCAGTTGGGAGATACGGGGCGCAGTAATCAGCTTTTTCAGGAAGGGCTGAATTTGCTGGATGAGCGTTTGCTCGCATCCCCCTTGCCAGTCACTGCCACGACCCTGTGAAGAGGCCAGCCTGGCGTGTGTTTCGGCACACGTGGGGCTGCCTGCAGTATTGAGCGAGCGAGGGGCAATCTGCCTTTTCCTACATGATTTGTTCTAAAGGCTTAGTGTTTCTGTTGGGGTTTCCTTGGTTTCTTCGAGAACTATCCGCTTAGGGTCACCTTGAAAGGGCTAATGGCTTTCATCTACCGTAACCCACTGTCTCTTTTGTCATGGAAAAGCCATGTTCTTGGCAGCTTCACGTTTTATTTTCTTTTTAGCCTTTGTAGTAGGCGCCTTGGTAATGGGCGGCACTTTTTATCTCGAGTACGGGCCCGGGCTCAAGCCTTGTTCGCTATGTCAGGTTCAGCGTTTTTTCTTGCTGGATTTCTGCCTCGTCAACCTGGTGGCTTTTGCCCATGGCCCCAAAGGTTTTGGCATGTTGTGTTACTCCCTTGCCTCCATGTTGTTCGCGCTGGGTGGCGCGGCGAGTGCCTTGAGGCAGGTATGGCTGCAAGAGCTGGCGCCAGATCAACTGATGCTCTGTCAGCCAGAGCTGGCCTGCATCTGGCGCGACATGTCGCCGAGTGAAATCATTTCGATGATTTATCGTGGCAGTGAGGACTGCACACATATTCACTGGACCATCTTTGACTTGAGCATTCCCGAGTTGAGCTTGCTGGCCTTTATCGGGCTGCTTGTTCTTGCCATCTTTCAGATCAGTCGCTCGATTGCCAGGGACAAATTACCCCGTGACTGCGACGTGAAGTAGCACTTGGGATTAAACACTTGTATGAATTTTCTCTCGTGGGTACCTTGAAGCAGTTGGCAAGCGGGCATAATCTGGCCCGCACGTATCACGGAGTTATGCCGCCCAATGCCCGTGCAATCGTGCAGGTTTTGGTTCACACAGGCCTGGCTGATGTCGGGTGGCATGGGCCCACAAGGGAAGAGAGATCATCATGCTCGAAAGATGCGAGAGTGCTCAGGAACGATTCAACGGCGTCCACCAACTGGTAGACCGCTGGTTGCTTGAGCGCCGTAAACTTGTGAAGGCTTATGCGGTTCTGCTGGAGCAGCAAAACAATCCCAAACGCGGGCCTCAAAAAGAGTTTTGCCAGCTGCTGGTCGACTATGTGTCCGCAGGCCATTTCGAGATTTACGAGCAGCTCAATCAGGAGGCCAAGGCCTTCAATGACGAGCGCGGGCTTGCCCTGGCAGAGACCATCTATCCGCGTATCAACGTGATTACCGAGGCCGCCCTGGCTTTCAACGACCATTGTGATGGTAAGGCCCATCGCCCTGACTGTGACAAGCTGGCAGAAGAGATCAAGGTTTTGGGCGCTCTGCTTGATGAGCGTTTTGAGCTTGAAGACTGCTTGATCGAAGTGCTGCACAGCGCGCACAAGCAGAAAGAAGCCGCTCAGGCTTAAGCAACAATCCATTTAAAAAACGGTGCGCAATGGCGCGCCGTTTTTTATTTTCGGGACGGTTACTTTCGGGTAGCGAACAGTTCGATTTCAAACACCAGTGGTGTATTGGGGGCAATCAGATCCCCGGCCCCCTGGGTGCCGTAAGCTTGGCTTGAAGGTATCGCCAGCCGCCATTTCGCACCCACCGGCATCTGTACCAATGCACTGCGCCAGCCGGCGATTACGCTGCCCAGGCGAAACCATTGTGGTTGGGTGCTGTGGTCGAACACGGTGCCATCGGGCAGTAGGCCCACATAGCTCACATACACCGAATCCTGTGGGCCGGGCTTGGCGCCTTTGCCGGGTTTTAGTTCGGTCAGGATGATGCCGTCGGCCAGCTCGCGAGCCTGGGGTTGCTGTTTTTCGACCAGCAAAAAAACTTCTTCAGCGCTCAGGGCGGCGTTGATGCCTGACGAGGCCTGCCCGGGATCTGTTTGAGCCTGATGCTGCGCCAGAATCTGGCCGATGCGCTCATCCGTCAGGGCCAGCGGTTTGCCTTGGTAGGCGGTGTGCAGGCCCTCGATCAGTGCCTGGATTTGAAGCTCGGGGACTTCCTGGCGCAAGCGTTCGCCCAGGCTGGCGCCCATGCTGTAGGCCAGATCGCGGGCGTCGTCGGGGGAGGGAGAGGGGGCTGCGTCAGCCACAGGCGCAAGGCACAACAACATCCAAAACATGTAACGCGGCATGGGGGTTCTCCGGCGTGATGTGCGAGCGATTATGCCAGCGCCCGAGCGGCGCCGATGTTTTAATTCGAAGGGGCTAAAAGACGTTTGGGCACTCTTTGAATTTAGCTGGCTTGGCCGTTAAAGATTGATCCAGCACAAGTTTTTCGACGTCATGCAACGTGCAGCTATCCTTAGTGTCAACATGCCCTAGCGGCGGTAGTTGCAGAGGTCTAGTATGAGCCGCACTCACTTCAGCCAGGAGGTAAACCATGTCGGCCAATAAGAAGCCCGTAAATACGCCGTTGCACTTGCTCCAACAGCTCTCAGGCAGTCTGCTTGAGCATTTGGAAAACGCTTGCTCCCAAGCGTTGGCTGATGCTGAGAAACTGCTCGCCAAGCTTGAAAAGCAGCGCGGTAAAGCGCAGGAAAAACTGCACAAGTCACGTGCAAAACTGCAAGACGCCGCCAACGCCGGAAAATCCAAGGCTCAGGCCAAGGCCAAGTCTGGGGTCAAAGAGCTCGAGCAACTGCTCGACTCACTCAAAGACCGTCAAAGCGAAACGCGCACTTATATTCTGCAACTCAAACGTGATGCTCAAGAAAGCCTGAAGTTGGCCCAAGGTATCGGTCGAGTCAAAGAGGCTGTTGGCAAGGCTTTGTCGAGTCGCGATGCCAAGCCTGCAGCGGCAGCGAAAAAACCGGCTGCCAAAGGGGTTGCCAAGGCTCCGGCCAAAGCACCGGCCAAAGCAGCTGCCAAGCCTGCCGGCAAAGTAGCGGCGGCTAAGCCTGCGACCAAGCCAGTTGCTGCAAAAACCGTAGCGGCCAAGCCGGCAGTGTCCAAAACGGCTGCGGCAAAACCGACCGCCAAACCCGCAGCGGCCAAACCAGTACCAGCAAAAGCCCCGGTAAAAGCGGCGGCCAAACCTGCAGCTAAACCTGCAGCGGCCAAACCTGCCGCTAAAACCGCAGCGGCCAAGCCCGCAACGGCCAAGCCTGCGGCCAAGCCCGCAACGGCCAAGCCTGCGGCAAAACCCGCAACGGCCAAATCTGCAGCGGCCAAGCCTGCGGCAAAACCCGCAACGGCCAAATCTGCAGC
>NZ_WIWL01000189.1:0-42288 GCF_009600105.1 Pseudomonas sp. FSL R10-0056 | reverse complement strand
GATCGTGATCGTCGCCAGGATCCGGCAGTCGATTGATTGTCTCGGTTAGGTACTGCTCGTAGGCATCGGCCGCCATGGCGTAATAGGTGCGACTCAACGTGGCGATTCGCGCCCAACTCTCTTGCACAATAAAGCTCTGCCCTTCGACTTCCATGAAACCATCCTCTCGGCCTATATAAACTAACGATAACGGTTTTTATCGTTAGTTTATAGACGAAAGCCATTACTCGAAAAAACACTGCGGACGGCCTTCCCTTTCGGATCTCTATTTACTAATATCAGTGAAATTACTAATTTTAGTAATGTTAGTGAATTTACTAAGGTGACGAGCACATGAAAATCCCGACGTACTTGAAGCACAAGCCCGTTCTTGAAGTCGCTAACTACGATCAACTCGATGGGCCTTACAGGAAGAAGACTGATGCGATGGGCCTTTCGGTAGGCCTGGCGCAATGGAACGAGCCCGGTTGCACGGAGATCTCGGCCAAGGTGTGGCGCAACACCGGCGAAAAATGGTCCCGCCAATCGGAAGAGTTACCCCTGCATCGGGTGATTGATCTGGCCACCCTGGTCTGCGCCGCTATCCGCTACGCCGAAAATGGCAACGAACTGACGGCCACCGATGATTTCCCCATCACCTTCTCCACCGATAACGAGGAATTGAAGCGGTACCTGGAGATCATGAAAAAAGAGCTGGCCGCCAATAAAGAGCATCTGGACGTGAGTCTGGATCGCTTGGTGATTGCCTTGAACAAACTAGGTAAATGCTAGATATCAGCAGTGGAACAATCGGGCCAGGACTCGCACCTAGATAGCGAAGCGGCTCTCCGATAGACGAACGAAAGGCTCCCCACGATGGCGACATTTACCCACACAGATAAGCAACGGGCTTTGAACAATGCTCACCAGGAGATTGCCCGGATTGAGGGGCAGGACACGCCAAACCGGGTAGAGCTCATGGCTGAGCGCGCGCGAGGCTATCTTGAGGCCTTGACAATCATGGGCGCGATCAGCGCAGCACAGTACGCTCAGTTGCTCGGGGAGGTGGATGAGGCCGAGCGTGTAGAGTCAAGTGCGCACAGTTGAGGCCGGCAACTGCGTATAACGGGGCACTCGTTAAATCGCCCCGCAGAAAAGCCCGCTGCGGCGGGCTTTTTCAGACAGATCGGTCTGGTAGCTGACGATAGGGGCGTTGTACCGGCTACGAGCGATGCCTAAATGAGCTTTAAATTAATGAAAGTAGGATCAAGCTAATACATTCAGTTTTACCCTGCTGAAAAGAATAAATCCGCCCTTGCTGACGAAGCACCTCCAAGGCCCTGTCTAGGCGACCGTTGCTCCTAAGCTTATTAGGCCCGCTCTGTCGTACGTGGTTTTTTGGGATATTTATACGACCGGTCATCGCCCTTTGCAGCCAACTGTAGAGTTCATTTGCATCAACTTCTTCTTGTGGCGGCGGCATAAAAAGCTTCATAAACTCGTCCGAGTAGTAGAAGCACAGGCTAATCGCGGCGTTAACGGTGCTCAGTGAAATATCCCCTTCGAAACCTTCAAAGCAATGAAATAAAGCAGCCACTCGCGCGATATTGTCCGCAAGCTTTGAAGCATGGTCCCCTGCTCCCGCAAAGCGCCCATTTGGCCGAATTTCTACTTCAATCGCATTGAAAATACTCAGCCATTGTTCACTGGCTTCGGGGGAGAAATGTATCACGCCTTTTTCTCGACCAGGGTCCTTCAGCAAGGCCATATTGGGCTGAAGTAGCTCGACTAGACGCGCTGCGAATTTATCGCAATGGTCCGACGACACGGTCCCATTTTCGATGAAACGAGAGCCCTGAGTTGACCAAGGCTGGCAGACCAAAAATCTTGCCCATAACCCGGAGCCTCGAGACTGTTCGCCACGCTGCTCCATGTAGTTTTGGAAGGCGCTCTCTTGCGCCATGATCGAAACCGTCAGACGTGCATCAGCGAGCACGTAACTCTCGATCGAAACACGATCTACGGTTATGGAGTCCCCGCTCCAGAGGGCATTCTGTTTCGACAGGTCATTCAAGGCTCGTCCATTCAAAACCCCACCGCCCTCACTGGAAATCAATCCTGCGGTCGGTAAGTCTTGATGCAACCCACGAAAGAGGGCTTCAGAAGTCGCATCCTCATAGAGAAGTTTGAATTGTTTGGGCTTGGTAGGCTTTGCGCTTTCCAGCACCTTGAACCTCCGATCTTCATCGTCTGAGGGTTCTTCTTGAATGGCTTTTTTGTGGATCGACTTGAGGATGGCTTTCTTCTTGGTTTCCCAAATGTGCAGCTCGGTTTTCCACTCGTTCAAAGCCGTTTGATAAATTAGGTTTTGCTGCTTCTGAACGGTACGGATAGCACCCAGAAAGACGTTCTCCACGGTGGATTTACGCTCACCTGAGTTCGCAATCGTCAGCAGCATGAGTGAAAGCGGCACGCGTTGGCCATTCGGTTTACGCACATCAAATAAGCCCTGTACGGCAACAGCAATCGCTGCCAGCGCCGTGGAGAAAATCAGCGGCCGAGGGGCTTTGATGTTGTTCTGGGCCTCATCCACGGCAGCGCTCAACAGTGGCAGTGGCATGTAATGCGGAAAAAAATCTCCTCGCCCTGGGAGGGGGGCGTAATTCTGGGGCTGCTGCCAAGGTATAGGCTGATTGAAAAATTGGCTCATTGCGCAACACTCACGGCGAATACTTCGGCAATCGTGCTCGTACCCCACCGACGATGGTGTTCAGTACCGTTGATTTCTGAGGCCTCCCCCAGGCATTGGCAAGATTGCCCTGGCTTCAAATACAGTCCTCTCACGACGGGCTTACCGCTGTTGTCGTTGTTCATCGTCCTACCTTGTTGTTGAGTTCAGACGCTGCCTGACTACCCTGATAGCCCATTGGCAATGGTTGTCAAAACGTCATTGTGGGTACGCCTATGGGCGGTCGCCGTCCCCCTCTTCATCTCCATCCTGGTGCTGGACCGTACTGGCGAGGGCGGGTCATTGCAGGTGATCCATCGACTAAAATCAATAAATACTTGTATGTAAACCTGCTATTTCCGCTACTAATAGCGGAAATAGCAGATTTTTATGGTGCATGGATATGTGTTTTGTGAGTATTTCATAGCGCCTCCCCACAAACCTAAAACTCGAGTCGAGCTCAGCTGCCGCCAAAATTTTTGGCATATTTAAATCTCGATCCCCTCTGCTTGAAATCGTATTCAAAAAAAATTCAGACCTATATCACTCCTGTGAACGCCCCACGGTATCGACTGCTGTCGGGGATTTGGCGTGCCAGCTTTTGCCTCAGCACGCTCATCACTTGAGAGGATCTGCGTATGTATACCCCTTGCCCAAGCTGTAACTCTGGACGCGTCGTCACGAAAAATATCGGTAAGCAAACGGGTGGATTAATTGGTGCGGCAGGCGGTGCGGCCAGTGGTGCCGCCGGTGCCCTGTCAGGTGCAGAAGCCGGCGCGGTGCTGGGCGTAGTCGGCGGGCCGGTGGGCATCGCTATCGGCAGCATCGCCGGGGCGATTTTGGGTGGTCTGTTCGGTGGGGTCGCGGGTGGCATTGCCGGGGCCACGCTGGGCGAGCAGATCGATGACAAGGTGCTGGATAACTATCAGTGCCTGGCGTGCGGCTACAGCTTCAGCGTCAACCGTTAAGTCGTTGTGAACAGGCGTCGTTTGTTGATGAAGCGACGCGCTTTTCCCTTCATTCGCAAGGAATTATTCCCATGGCTCATCTCGTTGAACAAATGGCTTACGTTGGCGCCACGCCCTGGCATGGTCTGGGCAGTCGCCTCTCCCCCAAACAACCGCTCGAAGTCTGGCAGCGTGAAGCCGGGATGGACTGGCAGATCCAGGAAAGCCCAGTCCACTTCAAGGCGGATGCCATCGGGCACCTGGGAAGTATTCATACCTTCCCTGAACAGAAGGTTCTCTACCGCTCCGACACCAAGGCCCCCTTGTCGGTGGTATCCAACCGCTACCAGGTGGTGCAGCCCCGTGAAGTGTTGGAGTTCTATCGCGATCTGACTGAGGTCTCGGGCTACGAGCTCGAAACCGCGGGAGTGCTCAAAGGCGGTCGCAAGTTCTGGGCGCTGGCCCGTACTGGGCAAGGCACGGCGTTGAAGGGCAACGACCAGGTGAATGGCTACCTACTGCTGGCCACCTCCTGTGATGGCACATTGGCCACCACCGCCACTCCGACCACGGTGCGCGTGGTCTGCAACAACACGTTGACCATCGCCCTGGACGGCACCACCCGCGCGATCAAGGTGCCGCACAACACCCGCTTTGATCCGCAGGCCGTGAAGAAACAACTGGGAATCGCCGTCTCCCAGTGGGACGAGTTCATGTACCGAATGAAAAATCTGGCTGAACGCAAGGTGCAGTGGCATGAAGCGATGGGCTTTTTCATGAACGTGCTGTGTGACGTAACCCCCAATAGCAAACTGCCCGAAGTCCTGCCGAACGAGCGCGCACTGCGCAAAGTCCAAGGGCTGTACGAAGGCGAGGGTCGTGGAGCAACGCTTGAATCAGCCCAAGGAACTGCGTGGGGCTTGCTCAACGCCGTGACCGAGTATGTCGATCACGAGCGACGCGCCAGGAGTACTGAATACCGCATGGACTCGGCCTGGTTTGGCCAAGGTGCGGTCATCAAACAACGCGCCTTGCAGGCCGCACTGGAGCTCGCCGCCTAGCTCCACTCACTTACTCAACTATTAAAGCGCCTGGTTAGCGTCTGCTGGCCGGGCGTTTTTTATGCCGCACAGGAAAACATCATGGGCACACAAACTCTGCAACACACCAGCAGCAAACCCCGTCCTGCGTTACGTCTGGTCGGCACCAAACAACTGCCGCGCGAGGACTGGTTGGCCGTACGTAAACAAGGTATTGGCAGCTCGGATGCCGCCGCAGCCGTGGGCCTCAACCCTTACAAATCCCAGTTGGAGCTGTGGATGGAGAAGACCGGCCGTGACACCGTACTGCCCAAACTTGATCCGCAGGATGAAGAGAGCCCTGCTTATTGGGGCAATATCCTGGAGCCGATTGTCGCAACACATTACACCCGGCGCAGTGGTCACCGGGTGCGGCGGGTCAATGCTGTGCTGCAGCATCCGGATCCCAAACTAACCTGGATGTTGGCCAACATCGACCGAGAGGTGATCGGCGCGTCAGAAGTGCAGATTCTCGAATGCAAAACCGCCGGCATAAACGGCGCACGCCTTTGGAAAGAAGGGGTGCCCGAGTATGTGCAGTTGCAAGTCATGCACCAGCTCGCCGTCACCGGCAAGCAGGCCGCTGATGTGGCGGTACTGCTCGGTGGTCAGCACCTGGAGATCCATCGTATCGAACGCGACGAATCACTGATTGCTCGACTGATCGACTTGGAGCGGCTGTTCTGGGATTACGTGGTCAGTGATACCCCGCCGCCGGCAGACGGATCTGCCTCAGCGGAGCAAGCGTTGCGCTGCCTGTATCCACAGGACAGTGGGCAAAGCCTGGACTTCAGCCAGGACGCGCTGCTCTGTACGACCTTTACCGAACTGCAGAGAGTGCGCGAATCGATTGCTCTGCAGGAGAAGCAGGAAGCTCAGCTCAAGCAAATGTTGCAACAGGCCATGGGCGATGCCAGTCGGGCGACCTTCGTGACCGGCTGTATTACGTGGAAGAAAGCCAAAGACAGCGTGGCCCTGGATATCCCCCGTCTGCTCAAAGAAAAGCCCTATCTGCAAGTACGCTACTCGACCACCAAAACCGGCAGTCGGCGTTTTCTGCTGGCCTGAACGTTCGTTCGCTCTTCCCTTATTCCCATGCCCTTTCTCTCCAACGCCACCCTGGCCGTTTGCGCGGTCTCGGTGGCGTTTCTATTTCAGATACAGGAGAACTTCCATGCTCAAAGGCTTAGCTATCACCCCTCCGGTACTCGGGCGTATTTCCATTGGCAAGGTCGTCGAGAAAAACGGCAAACGTCTGCCGGAGAAAGACGACCAGTTCACCATCACTTCGCAGGTACAAAGTCGCGACGGCTGGTTACTGCATCCCCTTAACGAAGAACTGCGCAATGGCCAGGACGGCAAGCTGCGCAGCATTCCGATTCGGCTGCTGTTCAACGAGCCGGACCTGAACTTTCGCGCGGACTACAGCCTGTTCGACCGCACCACTGGCAGACCAATGTGCGTCGGCAATGGTGAGACCTGCAAGCGTTTGACCAAGGATGGCATCCAGTCGTTGCCCTGCCCTTCACCGGATGGCTGCTCACTGGCTCAAGGCAATGCCTGCAAGCCTTACGGCCGGCTGAACGTGGTGATTGGCGATGACGATCCGCTGGGCAGCTTTGTCTTCCGTACCACCGGTTTTAACAGCATTCGCACCCTGGCAGCGCGCCTGCATTACCTGCAAGCCATCTCCGGCAATCGACTGGCCTGTTTGCCGCTGGAGTTACGCCTGCGCGGTAAATCCACCCGGCAAAGCCATGGCACGCCGATCTTCTACGTGGACATCACGGTACGCAATGGGCTGACCCTAGAAGACGCCTTACTGGCAGCCAAGCAAGTGGAGGAAACCCGGCAAGCCGCAGGTTTTGACCAGCGCGCCTTGGATCACGCGGCCCGGCAGGGCTTTAACAATGGGGCCTTTGAAGACAGTGAGGAGGACACCGGGGCCGTCGTCGAAGAGTTCTTCCCCGCCATTGAAGATCAGACCAGCCCTATAGAGCCCCAAGCCCAACTGGCAGCGCCTGCCAACCCCTCACTCGCCCAAAAGTTGGAGTCGCAAGCCTCGCGGCACAACGGCAAGCCCACCGTCCAGTAACAGGGTTTCTCAGATCCCTCCGTTCTCACGCATTCGCACAGGAATATCCGCATGAAATATCACAAACTCAAAGCCGGTGAAACCACCGGTACCTACGTGATGGAATCACCGGTCACCGAAGCTGACATCCTGCGTATGGCTCAGCAGCTGGCAATGAGTCGCCTGTCTAAAGGCCGGGCATTGACTGAGCCCAAGCAGGTCTTCAGCCACCTGCAAACACTGCTGCAGTACCACGAACATGAAGTCTTTGCTTTGCTACTGCTCGATACCAAACACCGGGTAATAGGCTTCAGGGAGCTATTCCGAGGCACGCTGGATGGGGCCAGCGTGTACCCGCGGGAAGTGGTCAAGATCGCTCTAGAGCACAACGCCGCGGCCGTAATTATGGTTCACAATCATCCCTCCGGCGATCCGGAGCCAAGTCAGGCTGATCGCACGCTCACCGCCACCCTCAAGAACGCTTTGAACATGGTCGGTACCCGGATATTGGATCATGTCGTGGTGGGCCATGAAGGCTGCGTGTCGTTGGCTGAACGAGGTTACCTGTAGCCCTTATGGTCACACCGTCCGATAGACTGCTCTTGGCTGATGCCAGGGCGGTCATCGGCACGGTACCCAATCACTTATTTTTTTGTCGTGATCCAGTGGTTGTACTTAGCTTCGGCTGCAGCCAAAGCCATGGCTGCCATCCACAAAGGCCTTGGTAGCCGACTTGCAGAGATAACTGGTTCGGTGGAAGAACACAGCCTGCCCAACCAGGTCGTCACGATGTAAGTGATAGTAAGGATTCGGCGGGATCTCGACCAAGCCGCTGACAGCCTCTACAGATAGGCCCAAGGCGCTGGCCCAGGCCTCCACCAGACGGTTGAACATGTTGTCCCTACCAGGCTCAAACTTACCCAGCGCGTTGAAGGCATCGTAGTTCAACAGAATGGCCAGATGGTGGTGCGGCTTGCCATGCTGGCCTTGCTCTCGCGCCCAGACGTATCGGACCTTGCTGTCGTGAGCATAGGGATTCAATTGGCGAGCCATACTGCGGTTATGTCGGATCTTGGCTTTAAAGGATTCGATGAAACGCTCAATGACCTGATTCGTGTACGCGTAGTCAGGTAACTGAAGTCCTACAGGCAGTCGTAGGTCGACTCGGAAGGCAAATACTCTGGAGTATTGAGCAAGAGCGCACTGCATCGTCTGTTGGAGACGATTCAGGTACTGCTGAATGAAAGGACCTTTGTCTTCTTGAACAGGCCAGCTCTGGAAGGTGCTGCCGCTGTGAAGGATCAGGTTGGTGTTATCAGGGTGGCGGATCATGTAGGTACTCCAGTGCTTAGTTTCATACCTTCAGCATGGGGAGTACTTATTTACCGACGGTCCTGCACTGCTTCCTTGCAGTCAGGCCTAAATGGGCCTGAATCATTGTCTAGACCTACTGGACGGATCATTGATCCTGGGTAGAAGAGGTAGCTATAGAGGCATACTACCAATACCGAAAATCCATCTCCTGTTCCACAGAGATAAACCCCCGCGGATAGCTACTTAAAGTAGTTAGAACTAAGGGATTTATTACTCTGGTAAAAAATCATGATGATCGAAGGAGATCATTGCTTTTAGACTCATTAAATCAATAAGTATCCGTATGTCGGACGAAACTGAAGCGGTAACAGAAGCCGCTAAGGCTATACAGGAAGTCGCTATGGCCAGCGGCAATGCGATTGATGTCGTACGGAGTGCCGGAGGATTTCTAGACCGTGTTTTCGGCCGCGCAATCGAGGACACAGTCGGTTTGTACTGGACCGACAAGATCGCGGCAAAGCGCATTGAGGCCTCGATCTACAGTTGGGAGCGGCTGGAGTCATTGGTGCACAAAGCAAAAAGTCGGCTCGAAGAGAACGGTGTCGTCAACATCCGGGCTATTCCGCCCAAGGTAGCACTCCCCCTACTCGAATATGCAACTGTCGAGGATGAAGAAGATTTGCACACTCTATGGGCGAATCTGATGGCTACTGGAATGGATGCGAGCGAGGAAGGTATACACCGCAAGTACGTGACAACACTCGGCGAAATGACAGCCATTGATGCATTTGTCCTGTCCTCGATGTTCGAGGAAGCGGAGAAGGAAACCTCTAAAAAAGAGACCGGAGATTTGAGTCTTGCCTACGGTCCCGGCGTCGATGGTACGAACGCCCACGACCCTGTGTCAGTGATAACGTTGAATCGGCTAGGTCTTATCGAACCCGCTTACATCAAGTTCAAGACGTTCGAGCCTGGCGGACACGACGACCGTTATGGCGAATATGGTCCCTCTCAGGATGAGATAAGTTTTCCGGGAGATTTGTCGAGCGTCGTCATTACACGGTTAGGCTATGCGTTCGGGAGAGCGGTTGGTTTGACGATCTCAGGCGCGACCTCATCGCCGTCGCAGCCAAAAATATAGCGTACAGCCATTCTCCATTCGGTCGAGACATTCCGAGGCCACAGAAGTCTAAGTCAGGCGACACCTGTAGATTCATTGCCAGAGAAAAGGTGTCGCATGCTTCTGTCTCGCTGTCCCTACGGACAGGCTCGCTGAGCTCACGCCTATAGCCACGCCTCACAGAGCGTTTCCGCCTGGTTGAGCACTAACTGCGCCGCTTCCTCAGCTTGATCCGGCGGGTACTTGTACTTGCGCAGAATCCGTCGCACCAGGATGCGCAGTTTGGCCCTCACGCTTTCACGGCTGCTCCAATCGACACTGACGTTGGCTCGCAGGCTGGCGGTCAGTTCATGGGCAATTTTGGCCAGGATCTCGTCGCCCAGTTCGCGCACCGAGGCCTCGTTGTTGGCCAAGGCATCGTAAAACGCCAGCTCGTCATCGTTGAGTCCAAGCGCATCGCCACGCTGGCTCGCGGCGGCGAACTTCTTGGCCATTTCGATCAGCTCTTCGATGACCTGAGCGGTCTCGATCGAGCGGTTTTGGTAGCGTTTGATCACATTGGCCAGTAGCTCAGAGAACTTCTTCTCCTGGGCCAGGTTGGTGCTGTAACGGCTCTTGATTTCGCCTTCGAGCAAACGCTCCAACAGCTCGACCGCCAGGTTCTTCTCTGGAAGATTGCGTACCTCTGCGAGAAACGCGTCGTCGAGCAGGCCTATATTTGGTTTGTCCAGGCCCACCGCCTCGAAGATGTCCACCACGTCGCCAGAGACCACGGCATTGCCGATGATCTGGCGAATGGCCAACTCGCGCTCTTCGTCGGTCTTTTTCTGCTGACTCACTTCACGCTTGATCAAGATCACCTTGATCGCCTGGAAGAATGCCACTTCCTCCCGTACGGCCTTGGCTTCATCCAAGGTGCAGCATAGGGTGAAGGCCTTGCTCATGGCCAGCGCGGTGTCAGCAAAGCGCTTCTTGCCGTCTTCCAAGCCCAACACATGGTTGGCTGCCCCGGCCAGCAGCTTGTGTCCACCGGTGAGAAAATCGCTGTAATCGAAGCCATGCAGTAGGCTGCGCAGGACGTCGAGTTTCTCCTCCAGCACTGAATAGGCTTCATGGGCATCCACGGTTGGCCGCCCTTTTCCCTTGCTGCCGGTGTACTCCTTGAGCGCCGCTTTTAGCTCATTGGCGATACCGATGTAATCCACCACCAGGCCGCCTTGCTTGTCCTTGAACACACGGTTGACCCGGGCAATGGCCTGCATCAGGTTATGGCCCTTCATGGGCTTGTCCACGTACAAGGTGTGGACGCAGGGCGCATCGAAGCCGGTCAGCCACATGTCACGGACGATCACCAGCTTGAGCGGATCGAATGGGTCCTTGAAGCGCTTTTCCAGGCGTTTTTTGAGTTGTCCAGAATAGATGTGCGGCCGCAGCAAGGCCTTGTCTGAGGCACTGCCGGTCATGATGATCTTGATCGCACCTTTCTCCGGATCTTCGTCGTGCCACTCCGGACGCAGGGCGACGATCTCGTTGTACAGGTGCACACAGATCTCGCGGCTCATGGCCACCACCATGGCCTTGCCGGGCATCTGCCCCATGCTGACAAGCCCCTGATTACGCTCCTCGAAGTGCGTGACCAGATCAGCCGCCACGCTGTGGATCCGCGGCTCAGCCCCGACCACCTTTTCCAGTGCGGCCCAACGGCTTTTCAGGCGCGACTGCTGGTCGTCCTCTTCATCTTCGGCCAGTTCATCGACCTGATCGTCGATCGCGGGTAGCTCGCTGTCTTTCAAGGACAACTTGGCCAGACGCGATTCGTAGTAGATGGCGACGGTTGCACCGTCTTCGGTGGCTTGCTGCATGTCGTAGACGTGAATGTATTCACCGAAGACCGAACGGGTGTCGCGGTCTTCGCTGGACACCGGGGTGCCGGTAAAGGCCACGAAAGTGGCGTTTGGCAGCGCATCGCGCAGGTGCTGGGCATAGCCCACTTGGTAACGGGTCTGGCTCTCGGCGGCCTGCAGCCCCTCCGACGTTTTCAGCTCGGCGCCAAAGCCGTATTGGGTGCGGTGCGCTTCGTCGGCGATGACCACGATATTCGAGCGGTCGGACAGCACCGGAAAGGTGTCTTCATCCACCCCAGGCATGAATTTTTGGATGGTGGCGAAGACAATACCGCCACTGGGGCGGTTGGCCAGCTTGGTGCGCAAGTCACCGCGTGACTCCACTTGGACGGGCTGTTCGCGCAGCAGATCCTGGGACAACGAGAACACTCCGAACAACTGGCCATCCAGGTCGTTGCGATCGGTGATCACCACGATGGTTGGGTTCTCCATCGCCGCTTCCTGCATCACCCGGGCGGCGAAACAGGTCATGGTGATGCTCTTGCCCGAGCCTTGGGTGTGCCAGACCACTCCGCCCTTATGGGTGCCGCCGGGACGCGAGGCGGTGACCACCTGCTGAATGGCGGCGCGCACGGCGTGGAATTGGTGATAGCCGGCAATTTTCTTTACCAGTCGGCCGTCATCCTCGAACAACACGAAGTAGCGCAGGTAATCGAGTAACATCTTCGGTGCCAGGGCACCACGTACCAAGGTCTCTAGTTCGTGGAATTGACCCAGCGGGTCGAGATCCTGGCCGTCGATGGTGCGCCAGTTCATGAAACGTTCGGCATCGGCCGATAACGAGCCCATTTGGGCGTCGCTGCCATCGGAAATCACCAGAATTTCGTTGTACTGGAACAGGTCCGGGATCTGCTCCTTGTAGGTCTGGATCTGGTCGAAGGCTTTGCTCAGATCGGCCTTCACATCGGCCGGGTTTTTCAGTTCCAACAACACTAACGGCAGGCCGTTGACGAATAGGATGATGTCCGGACGCCGGGTATGTTTCGGCCCCTGGATGCTGAACTGATTGATCGCCAGCCAGTCGTTGGCTTTCATCTCAACCCAGTCGATCAGGCGCACAAAATCGCCACGGGTTTCACCGTCTTTTTGGTACTGCACCGGTACGCCACTGACCAACAGGCGATGGAACAAGCGGTTGGCCGACAGCTGTACCGGCAGGCCCAGTTCGAGCACCTGCTTGAGCGCATCTTCGCGTGCGACCAGCGGCACCTTGGGATTGAGCTTGGCCATGGCGCTGCGCAGACGCTCGACCAAGACTACCTGACGGTAGTTGTCACGCTCAGGGCTCTCGCCATCATAGGCGATAGTCGGCCCGTACAGGTGGGTGTAGCCCACCTCTGCCAGCCAGCTGAGGGTTTCCTGTTCCAATTGGTCTTCGGTCATTACGGCATCAATCCCTTTTAAACCCTCGAAATTGGACAGCGGCTTGCTGCCCAATTAAGTATTCCACCCCGCCTCATAGGTCGGGCCGTCTACTTGTTCGTTTACTGTGTCGGTCTACGGGCGGCAGGCTGTACCGACAATAGCGATTAAATAAGCCGAGCCCATGGCTAGAAGCCTACAGCGCGGCTGCCCGCTCTGACTGACGTCAGCGATTAAATGAAACCTCACACCCAGAAAGGTACATATTTCGAGTAGCGCTTGGAGGCGTTTTCCGGATCATCGAGCTTGATCAAGCCCTGGCCCACCGTGGCCGCAATGATTTGTGAAACGCTCGCGATTTTGGCCCGGGTGTCTTCCAATTTGAAGCGCTCACGTAGGCTCTGATTGGTCATTTTCTCGTTGCTGACGTACTTGAGGCAGCAATGGAGATAACACGCTCTTACGCGCTCGATCGGCTCCATGTCAGCGAAATCTTTGTGTGCATACAACGCTACCGTGGTGTGTAGAGTGGACACTCGCACATAGGGTGGCGGCAGTTGGTAGTACTCGGTGCTGAATACCACCTTGTCGATGCCACTGCCTTTTTCTTCGCAGATGCCCATACGGCGCATCAGATCCGCAAGCTTCTCATTGCGAGACTTGTACTCGTCGACGAAGCGCTCGGTTGGAATCAGAGGTTGACCTGGATTGGTGATCTCAACGCGGTCGGTGTAGATTTCGACTATTACCGAGCCGCCTGTCTCATCAAGGTCTTGATGTACTAGAGCGTTGGCAATGAGCTCGCGAATGGCCAGCTCCGGAAACATGCGAACTTCTTCACGCAGCGCCTGCCCGATCACCTCGTTCATGGGTAACTGGCTGTTGACGTAGCTGATCAGCCCCTCGAAGCCAACCGCATAGCCTTTTTGGCCGATGAGGTCGCGCTCGGTCTCCAGCTTATTTTTCCCTTTGTATTTCACTACGCGAACAGCCTTGCGCTGCAACGATTCGAACTCGCGCAGATCTTTGGCCAGCAGTAAGGCGCCAAGGTTGGTGATTCGGTATCCCATCCCATCAGCTCTTACTAGCTTCTCGCTTATCAAGCGGGCAAGGATGCCTTCTCGCGTAGCTGGGAGCGGCATTTTCAACAGGTCGAAAAATGTCTGCACATCCAGCAAAGAAATAAGGACATCGGCATCAATCAATTGAGAGGCATCCCCTGTCAGGAATCCCGGCTGCCCCTCAGCAAAGATCCGCTTCAGCTGATCCGCCGTCATCGGCACCAGGTCTTCCCCGGCCCGCATCAGATAGGCACCGTCGTGATGCAACGGCTGGCCGATCGGGCGTGTGGGAATTTCGAAAACCAGCACGCGGCCATCTGGATGTTGCAGCTCGTGAACATCAACCCGGATGCGTAGAGCCTCAAGAAGCTTTGCCTTGATTTGCCCAGGATTCGGGAACGCCACAGTGCCAACCACCCGGCGTGGCGGTTTGTCACTGACCCCGAGTACCAGATAACCGCCGCCTTCGTTGGCCAGGGCCACGCAATAGCGAAGCAGCTTAGTGCTGTCGTATTGCTGCTTGGCTTCCTTGAACTCCAAATGCTCGGTTTCAGGAGCTCCGGCCAGCCAGTGCTCCAATTGTTGGGATGAAATCATGCGGTGACCTCCCACTCCTTGGCCGATAGTTCGCCGGTCTGGTGGAAGCGACGTATGCGGCCGATGAACTCGGCGAAGTCGCCATTCTCTTCAGTCAGTCGGTTACACATATCCCAGTCGATTTCGCTGCGTTCGCGAGCCGGGATCAGAATCTGGCTTTCCGTGGGACTGTGTACGTCGAGCTGAATCACACCAATGCCATGAGCGGCAGCGAGCATGCGTAACTCTTTAAGCGTGCCGTCGCCCTCCACCGTGGCTGCCACCAGGTAGCCGAAATGCGCCCAAGAGGAGTTGGACACGGCCTGGAAGAAACTCTTGCGCGCATTGGAACGGTTGAGCAGCAGCTTGACCTCGAACGACCACAGTCGAGCACGACGCTCGCCCAACACGCGGACGCAGTCACGCAAGTCGAGCGTCCAGTCGGCAGTCAGGTCTTCTAGGCCTACCAGGTCCGGATGCAACCATTCGTTGCCACCGCTGCCAGCACGGTTGGACGAACGCTTTTCGTTGATCCGCATGGCGTACACGCGCTGCTCGTCCGTCAGCAGGTATTCCGCCAGAAACGGATAGAGCGCATGCTCACGCAACGGCGAGGGTTCAGGCAGGTCTGACGGTATCAGTGTGACCCCTTCAGCCGCCGCCACCTCCGCGTTGGCATCCATGTCCGACCAGTAATAGTGACGTGGCCGTCCTTCGGTCGTTTTCAGTTGAGGGTGCATCTGCTGCCAGCGTGGGCGTGAACCAGAGATTTCCGCCACCAGTTGCTGTACCAGGTCATTGTCGGTCTGGATGTAGCTGGCACTGCCCTCTTTCTTGACCGCGCATTCTGCAGGAAACTGCTCAAATATCCATTGCGCTAGTTCGCGGGCGGTCTGCTGGGTATCCGTCAGGTTCTGCAGGCGTTCGATGACACGTTGACGGAGGTTCAGAGCCATATTAGACAGCCTCCGACAACATATTCTCGACGGAGGCTTCCACTTCCGGCAGGAGCAGCTGGCCAGAGATCAGGCGAGGCAGCAGGGTATCGCGGAGTTGAGTGAGGGTTTGGGCTTGGCAATTATTTTGTTCGATCTGATCCTCAATCAAACCAGCAATGCTCTCGAAGCATGTCACGACACTTTCAGTCGGAACCAAAATCTTGAATACTTTCAAATTATCAATCGTGACTTGTGGTTGAGCAGATCCTGTCACGTACGGAACCAAATCAGAATTCTTCATGAACCCTTTCAAATAGCTAAACGGAAGATTTTTGGTTTTCTCAAGTATTAGCGAGTTATTCGTAACGAAAGCCTTAGGAGATGACTGATTTATTTTTCCTGACGCTGCACCACGACAAGCCACAATCACTTGGCGCGACTCGTACAGATACTCACTGAAAAATCCGATCTGTCCGTTTCCACCAAATACGGGAAATCCTTCCTCTAGCAGCCTCGTTGTTGGCAGGTTTTTGCCATAAGCAATTCTGAGTTCATCGCCAATTTGCCCAACTCTCCATCCTCTCGGTACCAATCCCAATTCGGATTCTTCAAAACTGTCGGGAAACAGCGCCGCGGTGATGGCATCCATGCCTTCCGGCTCTAGACCTTCGACCTTGGCGCGCACGGGGTCGAAATTGACGAACCAGGATTTGAAAAGTGCCCGAGCGATAGCTTCCAGGGTGGCGTTGGTATCGCGCAGCAGGGAGATACGGTTATCGAGAGCGGAGAGAATATCGCTAATTGCGCTCTGCGTAGCAAGTGATGGATAAGGAACCTTGAAGTCCTCGATCATCCCTTTGGTTAGAGCGCTCCGCGTTGCACCTGCTCCTGCCAAACCAAGCATCAAATTTTGTTGGTACGGTGAAGCAAGGAAGTAACGAAGGAACCGGCTATCCAGAGTTTTAGAGGCCGGACGGATGATTGCAACGTGTTGATTGACTCGTGCGGGTAAGTACTGAGCAAGAGCTAAGCAAACTCGAGCGACGGAGTCACCGGTGATGTTGAGTAGTACATCGCCTTGCTGGACGGCAACGCCATCTAATTTCTGCGCTTGATCATCACTTATGAAAACCAAGCCGGCAGGATAAAAACCATCGTTGTAAATATTTTGGCTCCGAATCAATCGATAGGGGCCAACTTCCAGGTAAGCATCTTTCCCACCTTTGGGCGTCGCGCCGCTGCCGATTTTCTCGCAACAATCTCCTAAGCGAACCCAATTCCACTCAGTACTCATAGCCCAGCCCCCCCAGCTTCTGGCGGATCAACTGGTCGAGTTCCGTGCCTTTGGCAATTTGCTCTCCCAGCAGGCCGGTGAGGTTCTGCATCTTGTCGGCAAAGGCTTCATCGTCGTCCTCGACCGCCTCGGTCCCAACATAGCGGCCTGGGGTGAGTACATGCCCGTGCTCGGCGATTTCACTGAGGGTGACGCTGCGGCAGAATCCAGCCACATCGGCGTATTCGGAAATATCACCGCCGACATCCAGCGGTACTCCGCGCCAATTGGCCACGGTCTGCGCGATGCGCTCGATGTCGCTGTCGAGCAGCTCAATTTGCACCCGGCTGACGTTGGTACCGAGCTTACGCGCGTCGATAAATAGTACCTCGCCGGGGCGGGCAACTTTCTGTTTGGCCAAAAACCACAGGCAAGCCGGGATCGGTGTATTGAAAAACAACTGACCGGGCAAGGCGACCATCACTTCCACCACGTCGGCCTCGACCATGGCCTTGCGAATGTCACCTTCGCCGTTCTGGCTTGAACTCATAGAACCGTTGGCCAACACGATGCCGGCGCGGCCACTGGATTTTAGGTGAAACAGCATGTGCTGCAGCCAGGCATAGTTGGCATTACCTTGCGGCGGTGTGCCATACACCCAACGTGGGTTGCCATCAAGACTGCCGTGCCACCAATCGCTGATATTGAACGGCGGGTTGGCCAAGACAAAGTCAGCACGCAGATCCGCATGCTGGTTACGGATGAAGGTGTCGGCCGGCTCACGGCCGAGGTTGAAGTCGATACCACGGATGGCCAAATTCATCGCGGCCAGCCGCCAGGTGGTTGGGTTAGACTCCTGGCCGTAGATGGAAACGTCACCGAGTTTACCGCCATGGGCTTCGATGAACTTTTCCGACTGCACGAACATGCCGCCGGATCCGCAGCAAGGGTCGTAGACCTTGCCGTGGTGCGGGTTGAGCACCGCGACCAGGGTTTTGACGATGCTGGCCGGGGTGTAGAACTGCCCGCCCTTTTTGCCTTCGGCGCTGGCGAATTGGCCGAGGAAGTATTCGTAGACCTGGCCGAGCAGGTCGCGGGCTTGGTTGGCGTCGCCACCGAAGCCGATAGTAGAGATTAAGTCGACCAGCTCACCGAGCTTGCCGTCGGGTAGCTGGGCGCGGGCGTAGCGCTTGTCGAGGATGTTTTTCAGTGGCGGGTTTTCTGCTTCGATGGCGGCCAGGGCCTCGTCGATGCGTTTGCCGATGTCGACCTGTTTGGCAGCGGCGCGCAGCGACTCCCAGCGGGCCACTTCCGGCACCCAGAACACGTTGACTGCCTTGTAGTAATCGCGCTCTTCCAGTTCTTCGGCGAAATACGCGGGGTCGTCGCCGCCCAGGTAGTAGTCGTCGCTGGCATCGGCAAAACGACGTTCCAGCTCGGCGCGACGGCCGGCGAAGCTGTCGGAGATGTACTTGAGGAAGATCAGACCGAGAACTATGTGCTTGTATTCGGCGGCATCCATATTGGCGCGCATCTTGTCAGCGGTGGCCCACAGAGTTTTTTGCAAGTCCTGCAGGGTGCTGCTGGTCTGGCTGGATTCGGCGGCATTGCGGCTGGATTTCTTCTTCGCCGGCAGTTCTGGCTGATCCTCGGCATCATCCATATCGTCGATGTCCTGTTCTGGAGCAAAGCGCGCGAGAGCCTTACTCAATGCCTGTTCTGCCAGGCTGGATGGCGCTTGTTCTGCGCCATCGGTACGACGCACCGCACCGCCACGACCACGCCCCTTGGCCAGCAGGCCTTCATCGATCAGAGCATCGCGCACGGTCCAGAACACATCTTCGGCCAGCTGTGGGAACTGCCTGCGTAGCTGTTCGAGTAGCGATTGGTTGCCGATGGTACTGCCATCGCCGGGCACGCTAGTTAGAATGGCATCGCGTAGTATTGTTTGATCTGTCATGTACTGCTCCAAGCAGCAGAACATTGGAGGCGTCCTGCCGATGTAAAAAAGGGAAGTCTTTAACACTTCCCTGCGAAGAAACATGTCGCAGGGAGACTTTTGTTCAGGTCAGAGACCAAAGATCCGAGGCAAGCAATGATTGCTCTTGCCGGAGATGATTAATTTCTTTCTGCAGTCGAGCCTCTTTCTCGAGTGTTTCGATTGCCTGCTGACAGATCGCAGCATCGGGCAGCAATATTTCTAAGCGCTCCAGTTCGCGTAGCTGGATCAGCTGAATGGTGGCGCCCGAGACAATGCCACTAAGCAGTTCCCGGCCAAGTTCTGAGCGCAGCTGAAGGAACAGAGCACGAGGGTCAATCGGGTCTGTAGCGTCTGCACGCAGTACGATTGCTGACTGACCTGCAACCCAGCCATCAGCGCCAGGTGGTGGCACGTCATGCGGAACAATACCTACCTTACCGACACTGCCCTTTACGATGAGTACGATATCGAGCGGGCGGAGGAATTGCTTAGCATGCTTGGTTAGCGCGAACGGCTCAACCTTTAGCGCCCGTCCGGGTGTACTGATGTAGCCGTAAGGAGGCAAATCAGCAGCCCCGATCTCCCATACCCCAATACTGTCGTCATCTTGTGAAGTAACTGGCATGGGGCGAACGGTGCTGACTAGAGACTTGAGTACGACTGTCCTGGATTGATTCAGCAGGGCCTGCAGTTGCTTCGTTGTATCGGGCAGTACGTAACGACTGACCTGTAGCTGGGCGTCGTTTTTGAGCACGTCTTCCACAGAGGCGTGTACTTGGTTGTCTGTATCGGCATTGGATTCGATCTGTGTCACAAGCTTATCGACGTTGATCATTTGGCATTTAGCCTTGGATACCGACTCTCTGAAGTAAGCGGTGTCAGCGTTGATAAACTGGATCTTGTCGAGTCCTCCGGTGGGGTTAAGCACCAGAATGGAAAAGGCAATGTTGGTGTTTGCCAATAGACCTGCAGGCATGGAAATGACTTTTTCAACTTTGCCCTGCCGGACGAGATCCTCACGCAACGAGCGCTCAGCGCCCGCACTGAATAAAAGGCTGTTCGATACCGCGATGACCACGCGGCGCTTTGCTTGGCGGAGCAAATGGAGAATGGCGAGAACGGCACCCGAGGTTGTTTTTTCTGGGAATCGGCTAAACCAATCGTTATTTGTTACATCTGCGGAGTAGCGAATGCCCATAGGTGGGAATGCTACTGCGACATCGAACTGCCGTAGCTGACCATTCTCAACAGCTGAAGGGTTGCGGATCGGGTCTGCATAATGAACCTGGAATCGGTGATCGCTCAGCAGACTGATCAAGGCTGGAACGGCAGAGAGGATTGGGCTTTCTAGGTAAACATCAGTATCAGCACTGGTTACTGAGGCGGCTAAAGTCCCCCTGGAATCCCAAGGCACATAAACACCTTCCCCTGGTAGTCCCCCAGCTAGACCAGCCAGTAGGGCAGTAACTTCCAGCGGAAGATCAGGTTCCTGGCTAAACTTTGACGATAAAGAACTGATTGCTCTAACAGGATCAAAGTTTTTCAGCATTCCAGCCTGATCCAGGCGCAATGCTAGGGTGAGCGCTGGCTGCAGTAACCGAGGGTCTAGACGTCCAAAATCGGTACCGTTCGCGAATGCCTGACCTATCAGGTCACCCTCTTGAGCCAACCGTGTCAGCACCTGGAGCAGCCTGCTTGGCTCGTCCAGTAATGTGGTGCTGAGACTCAGGTCGTCAGAAAGCTCACCTGTGCTGGAGAGCTTTACCCAAGCTAAAACCTGTAGGGCCAGTTCGAGCGATTTAGCTGAGGTGAGCTGAATCGCTTCGAGGCTTTCCTGCAGTTGGGTGATGATCTTCTCTTGCATAGTCGCTTCCATTTTAGTGCCGACGCGAATTGCAGTTATAGGTTGTGATCAGCGCATCGCCTTCGGTTACGACTGTTACACCACCTTTATCCAAAATCTTCTTCAGGACACGCATAGCTTGCTGAAGCTCGCGAAGCTGTTCCTGTGCCTCATCGCGACTCAGGATGAATTTGTCCTGCTTGGGCGTTCCGGAATCCAGAACCAGGTTCACCATTTCACGATTTATGCCGCGTTGAGCCATCCGTTGCTTCATGTGCTCTGTTGCGTTCATGTCTCCATCCTCCAAGCAGGTTTTATGGGAGACATACTCGCGCAGTTTTTTATTTCTGTCAAAAGGTAATAGATACCTTTTTTATTTTTTTGTTATTTTAATTGCCGTGGAGCGTATGGCTCGTGCCTAGCTAACGGGGGCTGAGCTCAGGAAAGGTTGTTTCGCACGATTGGGCGCGGTACCGGACAGTCGAGCTCTAACCCGCTGCCTCAAGCTAGTGCGCATGCCATGGTGCGTCGGCGCGCCTTGGCAGCCGGGATCCAGACGCTGATCGACAATCACACGTTTCGCGCCACCGGGATCACGGCCTATTTAAAAAATGGTGGCACCCTGGAAAACGCGGCGGCCATGGCCAACCATGCTTCGACCCGCACACCACCCAGATGTATGACCGGTGCCGGGATGACATCAGTTTGGATGAGGTGGAACGCATTAGGATATGAGGCCTGCAGGCAAAGCCTGTGAGCGAGTGCAACCCCAAGGTGCATGGTTCACGCCTTGAGGTTCCCTGTAGAGACCGTCAGCGGCTTGGTTGAGCATGGGTACGAATAGCTGAAATTTTCTCTTGGCGTTGCTGAGAGTTGTGAAGCCTAGTCGTGATGTTCTTTCGCAATTGCGTTGGCATAGCTGAGAGTATTTCCACCTATCTCAGTTCAAAGTTCTGCACTTTTTACGCGGTTACGCACTTTAATACTCACTTTTGGTTGTGGCATGAGTCGATTGACGTCCATTGGCATAGCTGAGAGGATAAGCGTGTTTTAAAGTGCAGAAGCGCTATTAAATACACACTTGAGGCTAACAATGGCTGATCCATCCCCTATTACCGCACGTCAATGTGCTGCGGCTCGAATGCTGCTGGACTGGACTCAGACCGACTTGGCTGAAGCGTCTGGTGCATCGAAACGGGCAATTAGTGATTTTGAGGCTGGGAAAAGCTCACCTCGCAGAGTAACGCTCGACGCAATTGAGGCCGCTTTCATTGTTGCCGGGTTGCGCTTGCTGGAATCGGGCGGTGTGGACGTTGAGCCCAAAGAAGGATAAGCAGGCCGGCTGAGATTGCGGCTCAGCAGGCCCAGCGCATGAGTGAAACTGAGGTTCACAGATGAGCGACGATATTGTAGCGAAAAGAGGCGGCGCCGCAGCACGCGTAGCTGCGATCGCCAAAAAGAACACCAGTAAACAGAAAACCGATAAAGCACAGCAACAGGGTCTGGCTCTGGCGCTCCAGGCCGAACAGGAGCTCGACTCCACCCCTCCTCAGATTGCCCTGCAACTCCCGCTCTTCCCGGGCGAAAAGTCGGCTATGCCACATAAGTGGACCCGATCCAGCCTGTTTATGTCGATTGCCGCTGGAAAACGTGCAAAGTACGTAAAAACCCGGCTGGCCAGTCGTGATGACCTAGTGCTGCTCTATACGGGCGAACAACTGGACATGGCCGACAACGATGTTTTCCTGCATGCACTCCGCCTCGCTCAGGGCCGTAAAGCCGGGGAACAGATTCATTTTGTGCGCAGCCAGTTTCTCCAGGCCATTGGCAGATCTCCTGGTACAACAAGCTACAAGTGGTTGAAAGACAGCCTGCAACGTATCGCCTCGGCGAGCCTCTTTATTGAGAACTCGGATGGCGACGGTAAAATGTTCCGGTTGATCTCAGAGTTGAGCTGGAAACGGAAGAACGAAGAGTTCTGGCTTGCCCTGGATCCTGAGATTGTCCAGTTCTTCGGTAAGCACGAGCTAGCTCACATCGATTTCCAGGCTCGACTTGAGCTCAAAGCACCCTTGGCGAAATGGTTGCAAAACTACGCTAGCGGCCATCGCATTGGCGACTGGCACCACGTCACCATCGAAAATCTACGTGTATGGAGCGGCGGCGGTGAGATGCGTAACTTCATGTCTAAAGGACGCGGTTTACCAAAAGCGCTTAACGAGATGGAGTCCGCCGGCATCATTGAGGAGTACGAGTTTTACGTTGCTAGGACCGCGGCAGGGCGCAACGAAAAGATGGTGCGTTGGTGGAGGCCAAGCGACTTTGCTAGGTGGTTGCAGGCATACGCTTTAGAACAGCCTACAGGGTGGCACCACGTTGATGTAGAGACGCTACGCGGACCGAGTAAGTACCGAACGCTTAAATCGTTCTTAGCGACCGGTAAAGGTCTCAGAAAGGCCCTCACCGAACTGGAGAAGGGGCATATCATCGAAAAACCAGAGATCTATACCGAGCGATCAGAAGAAGGTAAGTCGGTCATTCGTGCACGTTGGTGGCGGCCAGAAACAGCAGCAAGCTAGTTATTCACAAGCGTTGGCATAGCTGAGAGTTTTACCGTTGAGCAATTGGCACTACTGAGAAAAAATTTGGCATAGCTGAGAAAAAATTTGGCATAGCTGAGAATCGATTTTTCTGGAGCCCGCGTGGCTTAAGGCTTCCAGACGTTCCAAAACGGCTTAAACAGTTCTTAAACAGATATTTAAACCGGCTCAGCGCGTTTCGCGCAAAGCGCCGCCGCCTCCTGGGGGGCTCTGCCCCCAGCCGGCTCAAGCCCTCCCGGGCTTCGCCCGACCCGGCGGCCCCCCGGACCGTGCAACGCGAAATATCATCTCCCTAACGCAACATCGAAAAATGATCGCCTCGCGCACTTCGTGGCTACGCCACGGCGCGATTACGCGGGCTACTCGCCCGCACCCCGGCAAGGGCGAACCGCCCCTGCACCCGTATTCAAAAAACTACTCCCCCCGCCCCTCGCAAGCGAGGGGAGCCTCGGGTCGCCGAGTGCTCGGGAGGCTGGGACGAAAAGCTGTCCCAACCTCCTGTCGCTGAGACTTGGGTCGCTACGATCTATCAAGCCGTACGCTTCGCCCGTGCCTCCGTTCGACGGGACGATAGAACTGTCCCGACGAGCCGGGGGCGCGGCAGCTTGACAGCTCTACGCTGAGAGCAAAAATCAACCGCCCCATAAAAAAGAGACAGCTCTGGACGGCAAAGCCCCCTGAAAGATTTGTCACTCCTAAGGCGTCGCGGCCCTGTCTTCGAACCTTCAGAGATTGATCGAAAGATGAACCAAGTGTGATCGAGGGTCATAGCGCATCAGTGCGAGCCATCTCACAAGGTCCGACCGCTTCCCATTTTCAATGCATAGGCGCAATATGCGGCGAGATTACATAGGTTATTTAACTTGCATAAGTTGCTCGCCTTGCATAAATTCTCTGTGTGGCTTACATAAGCGCAGTAACTTCAATAACTGATGAGGGTTGCACAAATGATCCTGGTGCTCGGTGGCGAGAAAGGTGGCAGCGGGAAAAGCTGCATCGCACAGAATCTAGCCGTATGGTTGCAACGGAAAGGGAATGATGTGTTGTTGCTGGATGCCGACCCACAGGGAACGTCAGTTGATTGGGCTCGTGAGCGAGAACAGAACCCAAATCTGCAGGATCTACAGGTTGAGTCAGCCCATGGCGACATTCGGAAGACGCTCCTCGATCGAGCTAAGCGGTATGAGGCAATCGTCGTGGATGCCGGCGGTGCTGACTCAGTAGCCTTGCGTTCCGCACTTACTGTCGCCACACATGCACTTCTTCCGTTTCGGCCTAAGCGGCGCGATCTGAAGACCCTTGCACATGTGGAGGAGTTGATTACGCTGGCCAAAAGTGTAAATCCTGAGCTGGTGGCCCGTGCGATCGTAACTCAGGCCCCGGCCCTACCGAGCCAGATCCAGCGGATCCTAGATTCGAAAGAAGCTTGCACAAGCTATGGTCTTGAACCTCTCCAGGTATTCACGACAGCACGTAACGTTTATGACGATGCCGACGAAAATGGCTCCTCTGTACTTGAGGTTGGAACCGACTTACGAGCTGTTGAGGAAATCGAAATGATCGCAAAAGAGCTCTGGGGGGATAAGTAATGGGTGTTGGTAATTTGCGTAAAGGAACAGCGAACCTAGCGGCAACATCACCAGCGGCAGACGAGTTCATCAACGCCGCAAAGATCGATGGCAAGAACGGGGTAGTGGCCGCTAAGCCAGCACTGTCGAAAGTCTATAAACGAGTCACCTTTTCCCTGACCGACGAGCTTGACAAAGAGATCGACCGTCTCAGCCTGGTTCCGCATGGCTTTCGTGCTACTAAATCTGATGTGATTCGAGCGGCTGTCGCATTCCTTGCTGCGCAAGGCGACGAAGAGGTGTCCAAGCTCTTGAAGGACGTTCAGCAAAAATAGCTTATGCAAGCCGCATAAGCAGAATCACTTCGGCAAGTTACATAAGCTTCATATGCCTATCCTCCCTAAGTGCGAGATTGCAACCATGCAACTTTAGGTGCTCCAATTATTGAGTGACAATCAACCGGCAAGGGTATCCACACCCCGGTGTCAGATGAGCCCTCGCAAACTCAACTGCCAGAATCATGGCAGTTTCACCACTGCCAAAACTGGATCCAAAATACGGATATGGACGTAGGAGAGCTAATAGAAAAGGCTAGAGATCAACGTAGACGCGAGCGGTACGAGGAAGCAGTAATTTCTGCCAAAGCAGCCACGGTCCAGGATACCGACAATGCTGATGGCTGGTGGCTTCTGGCACTCAACAATATTTCCCTAGGCAGGAAAGAGGCTGCCCTAGAAGCTCTCAAGGAAACCAACGACAAAGCCCCATCGATGTTGGCTTTGATTCGATCCAGATTGCACAGGGGCGCTACAGCGTAGCCGGTCAGATGTTTCCTGAAGACATTTGCCTAGTTAAGGACGATCGTTCTACCAAGGACACACGACTCGACCTTGTTTTTGCTAAGAACTGCGTACTACCTACCAAAGGGAAGCGCACCGTTGAGATCGCCAAGACCATCGTCAAAGGCTCTCGTGACGCCATCACCATCATGGTCGTTGAAGGACCATCCGAAAAACATTCATCGACCAATAAGCCGATTGGAATATTGGCTATCACCGGTGAGCAAATTAGCCGTGACCTTCTTCGCGACACAGAGGTGGATCTGACCTTCGAAATGTCGGAGTCACGAGATTTGACGGTGTCCGCCTACCTGAACGGTACGGGACAGGAGTTCTCTCAGGTCTTCAAGGGCCAGGCCCGCCACGTCGATACCCGCTTGTTGGCCACCGAGGTGCTTCAGCTCGAAACGAAGATCCAGACAGAGATTGAGGACGCTCAGGCGAACCACAACCATGATGGCGCAGCTAAGTTGGAGAAACTGAATGACGAACTCCAGTCGCTTATCGTTGAGAGCGCATCGCTTTCTAGCGATGACGTGACCGACGATCGCTTCAAGCTCGAAGACAAGAAGTGCAAGATTGCTCAAGGGATTTTTGAGCTGACAGCATCCAAGCGGATCGATGCTGCAAAAGCAAACTATCTCCAGGTCAAGTCCGATACGGCCTCCATGGTTCAAGAGTCGGGCAACGATCGCGAGCGGCATCAGCTGAAGGAAATCCTGGCGCGAGAGGAGTTGCATATCCACTCAACCAACCCAGAGCGTATTGACGCTGCGACGAGCGAATTGCAGCGCCTTCACTTCCAAATCCTAGCTCGCCAGCCCGACTTCCTAGTTGGTATGTTCCAGCATCTGGAAGAGATACGGCCGACCATGAACGATCAAGCGCAGGCCAAGCAACTTATCGACCATGGACGCCGGCTGGTTGCGACCAAGAACTGGGACGATTTGCGTGATGTAAATGGTCAATTGTGGATGCTTGTTCCCGATACCGAGCGCGCGGAGGAAGACGTGCGCCTCTATACCGGCATCGTTTAAGCAACGCCCTTTGCGGCGGGTCTCACTGGCCCGTCGCTCCACCACTATCGGGATTTGGGGAGCAACGGAACAGAAAGTGCACTTAAGCCCTACCAGCGTCGTTCAGTACCTTCTTCCCAGGCATCCTGTCATTTTCAGAAGTCGATTGCACTACTGAGTAGACCAGCTCCGCACCCACTGGCGTCCAGCAGTCGCAAAAAGTCCACTGGGTGGGCTTTGCTGGGACATTGCGCTAATTATCTATTGAGGCAACGCACGGTATAGCGTGGCTCGATGCACCCCCAAAAGACGTGCAAGGTTATGCCTGGACACCAGGCATTCATAGCCAAGAACAAATCGAAGGTTGGCGCAACGTCACCGATGCCGTACATGCCGCTGGCAGCATCATTTTCGCCCAGCTCTGGCACGTCGGCCGGGTATCGCACATCTCGCTGCAGCCTAATGGTGCCGCGCCAGTAGCGCCTTCGGCTATTGCTGCGAACAACGTCAAAGTATTTATTGAAACCGGTCCAGGTGCAGGTACTTTAGCCGAGCCTTCGGTACCTCGCGCATTGGCCAATGCCGAGGTAAAAGAACTGGTGCAGCTGTACGCGCAGGCCGCGCGCAATGCATTGAGTGCAGGCTTTGATGGTGTGGAAATTCACTGCGCCAACGGTTATCTGGTCAACCAGTTCATCTCCGCCCACAGCAACCAGCGCGACGATGAATATGGCGGTTCGCTGCACAACCGTTTGCGCTTCCTGCGCGAGATTATCCAGGCCGTATCCGAAGTTATCGGTGCTGACCGCCTAGGCGTGCGTTTCGCGCCGTTGTTTGAAAGTACAGCAGAGGACAGGGTCTATTTGGGCCTTGTCGAAGAAGACCCACACAGCACCTACATCGAGGCCATCAAGGTGCTCGAAGAGGCCGGCATCGCCTACCTGTCGATTGCCGAGGCCGACTGGGACAATGCCCCGGCGCTTCCCGAAGGCTTCCGCCGCGAAATCAGGCAGGTATTTAGCGGGCGCATCATCTACGCCGGCCGCTACACCGCACAACGCGGCGCGGAAACCTTGGAGGCTGGCCTGGGCGACTTGATTGCCTTTTGTCGCCCGTTCATTGCCAACCCCGATTTGCCGCAGCGCATTGCCAATGGCTGGCCGCTCAACCCGGTCGACCCAAGCAGCATGTACGGCGGCACGGAAAAGGGGTACAGCGATTACCCGACCTACGCCGAGTAAATCCGCTCCACCGGCCGTCACGGCTTAACCCTGACGGCCGTATTCTTCAGGCACAACAAAAGCGGTCGCCACCTCGCTAGCGACTTCGCTGTAGCGCAGAATTACTTACGCCGTCATGCCGCGTCTGGATAATGGAGCCTTACTCGCGAGACACACCTGATTGCCACTCAACACCTTGCCTACCCGTCCACACTCAGCGCTGCGGAGATAACTAACCTGGCAAACCATGAGGGACATCTCAACATGACAGAACTGCACAGCTACCCGGAGTGTGGCCGTGCGAATGCGGGTGTAAGTGGCGCAGCGACAAAGATTACCCGCCATGGCCGCATCAATCGCCTGGTCATCGGGCGTCGGCTGGCTATTCAGAAGAGCAGTTGCTGCCATGATCTGTCCTGACTGGCAGTAACCGCACTGCACCACCTCATGCGCTAGCCAGGCCTGCTGCACGGCTTTGCCCACGGCCGTCTCACCGATGGCCTCAATGGTGGTGATTGAGCGACCTGCCACAGCCGAAATAGGAGTCACACACGAACGGATCGGCTGGCCGTCGAGATGCACGGTGCACACCCCACACTGAGCAATGCCACAGCCGTATTTTGTCCCTGTCAGGCCGAGCACATCGCGCAAGACCCACAGCAGAGGCATATCCGCTGCAACGTCAACCTGCTGCGACTGTCCGTTGATGATTAACGTTTGCATGGTCTTTCCTCTGCCTAATTGGGTTAATGCCGACAACTGTAGTCATCGCTTTTTAATGTGTTAATGGCACGTGACGCTGACTGAAACAGTCCACGTACTCACTGATTAATTCGCCTTAAACGAGAAACCAGCCACCCTGCCAGCGGAAAGGAGATGATCTGAGTGAAAGGCACCCAAACCACCACCTCCACCAAGACCATCAGCGGAAAGCTCAGATCATGGGTCAGCGGCCCCAATAAACTCAGTACCAATAAGAGCGTTGGGTATAGCCCCAGACAGCCCACCAAAATTCGCCAACCTAACCCATACGTTACTTACCGGTACACCTCACGGCGGTTACCAATCTTGACGACCAGGATGCGCAACGCACCGTCCTCGATGCTGCTGATGAGGCGGTAATCCCCCACGCGATACTTCCAAAAATCCCCTAAGCTTGAGTCTTTTAAGGCTTCGCCAATGCTGCGTGGATCCTCCAAGCTCGACACACGTTCATGCAGGAACAGCAGAATGCGTTTGGCGATTTGAGGGGTCATGCCGAGATAAGGGAAAATTAGGACATTTGCTTCGCATACTGTTGTTCTATAAAGGCTTGCGTACCCACCTCAAGCCGTCCTAAATGGCTGGCCACCTAGGACAATCTGCGCACGCCATCGCGTTGTCTCGGGAATTATCAATCCAGACAAGTAGTTGCATACCAAATTAGTGAACTTTGCCTTATCTCGGCATGCCCCCTATTACCGTGCCATCCGCTCGGCTTTCGCGGTATTGCACAGCGCCACCGAGCATGTGCGCGAGAAGTCCGTCATGCGCCAGGTGACCATCAGCTTGATTCCGCTGTTTGGCATCAACCTGTTCATTCCGAGGCTGGTCGAGTTCCTGGCGCAAAACCCGGAACTGGACATCAACGTCACCTACGCAAACCACCGCAGCTATTCCAGCGAACCAGCCACTGGCCGGGCAATCACAGCGAGCCGCTGATCTCGGGTGCCGTCTCGCCCTATTGCAGCCGCGAATTCCTTCAGCGCCACGCCCCCATCGACTCGCCCCAGGCCTTGAGCCAACTGCCGTTGCTGCACGACGAAGAACGCGGCACCTGGGCCGAATGGTTTCAAGTCGCCGAGGTCAAGCACGCCAGTGCGCTCAATGGCTTGCTGCTCGAAGACGGGCAACTGGCGCTGACCGGCCTGGGTTGCTCGCTGCTGCGCGAGCCGTTGGTGGCGCCGATGTCGCCAGCGGCGAACTGGTAAAGCTGTTCGACCTGCACGTGGATGACGGCCGCCAGTACTACCTGTGCCGGCGCTCCAACAGCGAACTGTCCGACGAAAACCTGAGCTCAAGCGCAGCCTAGTGACGGCTACGCCAGCAACCGCTGATTGATCACCATTTGCTCACGCCCGCGCGCCACAATCCAACGGTGGAAGTCGCGGCAGTGGGCCTTGTCGAACGCGCCCTTGGCACCCACCAAAAAATACGCCGACGGCAAGGGCAAGGCCCGGGCAAACGGCCTGATCAAACGCCCATCTGACAACGCATCAGCCACCATTGAGTATTGCGCCAGTACCACACCCTGCCCCGCCAATGCGGCCTGGATTGCCATGGCAGACAAGGAATACACGCGGTAGCCATCGCGAATGCTTTCGCAGTCCACCTGTTGGGCCTTGAACCAGTCACGCCACGAAGGCGGCGAGGCAAACTTCGGTAGCCAGTCGATGGACAGCAGCGGATATGCCAGCAGGTCTGCCGGTTTGTTGAGCAGCACATCAGGCCGCAACAACCAAGGGCTGCACACCGGCACCACGCAATCGCGAAACAGTTCGATGGCGTTTTCAGTGGCCACGTAGTCGCCGTAGGTGAAGCGAAAATCGATGTCGTAGCCCTCTGGCGAAGGTTCGGCGTGACTGCCATCGAGAAACAAATTGAGTTCCGGGTGCTCGTCCTGCCAGGCATAGATGTGCGGTGCCAACCAATCCGACAGCAATGACGGCAAAGCGCTGATGCGCAGGTTGCTGGCGTTTTTCGACCGCTCGACCTCGACCTGGGCGATGCGCAGGCTCTCGAATGCCGCTGCGCAGCTATCGTGATAACGCTGGCCGGCGGCGGTCAGGCGAATACGCTTGCCGACCTTCAAGGTCAGGCTCAAGTCCAGGGTGTCTTCCAGCAGTTTCATTTGTTGGCTGACGGCACCGGCCGAGATACCCAGACGCTTGGCGGCCTCGACAATGCCGCCGAAACGTCCCACGGCTTCAAAAACCTGCAGCGCGCGCAGGGAAGGCAAGCTGTTCATCATCATCTCCATAGCAATCGACGGTTTTATACTTTAGCTGAGCTATAGCAAGCCACAGTTTTCGACATTTTTTGTATATGAAAAGCCTCGTATTCTGGCTTTGGCGGGTATTTACCTGTCCCGGTCAGGAGACGCCCCATGTTGTTGCGCAAGACCCGATACGGTGCAGCCTCTGATGTAACCATGCGTAACAAAAAACCATAGTGGCCCGGCGACTCAGCCACCCCGGGCTTATCAGCACCGCGAAAAACAGCACCTTGCAGGCATTTTCCGTGAATTGGCCTGCATTTTGCATTTAATGTATATACAGGTACTATCATATAAAGATTTTTCTGTAATACATCGTTAGCGTTCGATCCGTCAGACAAAGGAAAAACAACAATGAAAAAATTTGTCCTCGCCACCGTCTTTGCATTGGCTTCCACCGGCGTCCTGGCCAAGGATTTAAGCGTCATTCGCTTTGGCGTCGATCCGACCTTCGCTCCGTTCGAATCGAAAAACCCCGACGGTCAACTGGTGGGCTTTGACATCGACCTGGGCAACGCCATTTGCGCCGAGCTGAAGGTCAAGTGCGTGTGGGTGGAAAACGCATTCGACAGCATCATCCCGGCGCTGCGGGCGAAAAAGTTCGATGCCGTGTTGTCGGCAATGACCATCAACGACCAGCGCAAAAAAAACGTGGACTTCTCCGACCGTCTCTATAACTCCCCCAACCGTTTGATCGCGAAAAAGGACAGCGGTCTGCTGCCTACGCCAGAATCCCTGAAAGGCAAGCGCGTCGGCGTAGCCCAAGGCACTACCCAAGAGACGTACGTCAAAAAAATCTGGGCGCCTGAAGGGGTGATCATGGTCACCTACCCCAATCAGGACTTGCTGTATCCGGACCTGGTCAGCGGCCGTATCGACGCCAGCCTGACCGATGCCGCCGTGGCCGAACTGGGTTTTTTGCAAACGCCTAAGAACACCGGTTTCGCCTTCGCCGGCGACGCTGTGTACAACCAGGAACTGCTGGGCGAAGGCATTGCCATCGGCCTGCGCAAGAACGAGCCGCAGCTGATGGAAGCCATCAACCGGGCACTGGCCGAAATGCACAAGAACGGCACCTACGACACCATCCAGAAGAAGTACTTCACCTTCGACATCTACAACTAAAAGCCCTGCGCTTGACCGGTGCCGGAACGCTCGCGGCTTGGTGATCCGGCGCCTTGCCCATCCATTTCGCGCAAGGGCCGGCCCCCGGGCCGCCCTTGCCAACGGAGAGACAGAACATGCTTTTACAGGGCTATGGTTCGCTCATTCTCGAAGGTACGTTGGCGACCATCCAGCTGGCACTGATGTCCATGGTACTGGCCGTCACGCTGGGCCTGATCGGCGCATCAGCCAAACTATCGAAACAACCGCTGCTGCGTCACCTGGCCGCCGGCTACACCACGCTGATTCGCAGCGTGCCGGACCTGGTGATCATGTTGTTGCTGTTCTTCAGCCTGCAGATCTGGCTGAACAACCTGACTGAATGGCTGGACACCGAACAGATTGACATCAACCCCTTCGCGGCCGGGGTGCTGACCCTGGGTTTCATCTACGGTGCCTATTTCACCGAGACCTTCCGCGGCGCTTTTCAGTCCGTGCCAGCCGGCCAGTTGGAAGCTGCCGTGGCCTACGGCATGAATCGTCGGCAGGTGTTTGTGCGGGTGCTGTTTCCACAAATGATGCGCTTCGCCCTACCGGGAATCGGTAACAACTGGCAGGTGTTGATCAAGGCCACGGCGCTGGTGTCGATCATTGGTTTGATCGATATCGTCAAAGTCACCCAGGACGCGGGCAAGAACTCCATGGACCTGTTTTTCTTCAGCGTGGTCGGCGGCCTGATCTACCTGGCCCTGACCACCGTTTCCAACGGCGTGCTGATGTGGCTTGAACGCCGCTACTCGGTGGGCGTCAGAGGTGCGCAGCTATGATCGATATCGTCCAGGAGTACTGGAAAGCCTACCTTTGGTTTGACGGCTACCAACTCTCAGGCGTGGCCATGACCCTCTGGCTGCTAGTCGCTTCCATCGCCATCGGCGGCACCCTGGCCGTGCCGCTGGCCGTGGCACGAGTCTCGTCCAATCCGCTGCTGCGCATGCCCGTATGGTTCTACACCTACGTGTTTCGCGGCACGCCGTTGTATATCCAACTGCTAATCCTCTACACCGGGATCTACAGCTTGCAAGTGGTGCGCGACCAACCGACCCTCGATGCGTTTTTTCGCGAGGGCATGAACTGCACCCTGCTGGCCTTTGCCCTCAACACGTGCGCCTACACCACGGAGATTTTCGCCGGCGCCATCCGCGCCACGCCCTATGGCGAGATCGAAGCAGGCCGCGCCTATGGCATGTCCACCTTCACCCTGTACCGGCGAATCATCCTGCCCTCGGCATTGCGCCGTTCGCTGCCGTACTACAGCAACGAAGTGATCCTGATGCTGCACTCCACCACTCTCGCCTTCACCGCCACCGTGCCCGATCTATTGAAGGTCGCTCGCGACGTCAACTCTGCGACCTACTCCTCGTTCGAAGCCTTCGGCCTGGCGGCGGTGCTGTACGCGCTGATGGTGTTTACCCTGGTCTGGCTGTTTCGTCGCTGCGAAGTGCGCTGGCTGGCCTTCTTGCAACCGCAGGCGCATTGAGTGACCGTCCTTTTGGAGACATCGAACATGTATAAGCTAAGCGTAGATGAGCTGCACAAGAAATACGGCGACCACGAAGTACTCAAGGGCATATCGCTCAAGGCCAAAGCTGGCGACGTAATCAGCATCATTGGCTCCAGCGGCTCGGGCAAAAGCACCTTCCTGCGTTGCATCAACTTCCTGGAACAGCCGTGCGCCGGAACCATCACGGTAAACAACGAGCAAATCCGCACCAAACAGGATCTCAACGGCGCGCTGCGGGTGGCCGACCCGCGTCAGCTGCAAAAAGTGCGCACCAAACTGGCGATGGTGTTCCAGCACTTCAACCTGTGGCAGCACATGACCGTGCTGGAGAACATCATCGAAGCACCGGTGCATGTGCTGGGCGTCAAGCGCAAGGACGCAGAGGCACGCGCGCGGCAGTACCTGCATAAAGTCGGTCTGGACCCGAGCGTTGAGAAAAAATACCCGTCCCACCTGTCCGGCGGCCAGCAGCAAAGGGTCGCCATTGCCCGTGCCTTGGCCATGGAACCGGAAGTGATGTTGTTCGACGAACCCACTTCCGCGCTGGATCCGGAACTGGTGGGCGAGGTGCTGAAAGTGATGCAGGCCCTGGCCGAGGAAGGTCGCACCATGGTCGTGGTCACCCACGAGATGGGGTTTGCGCGCAACGTCTCCAACCATGTGATGTTCCTGCACCAAGGCCGGGTTGAAGAGCAAGGTCCGCCGGGTGAAGTGCTGGTCAGTCCGCAAAGCGAGCGCTTGACCCAGTTCCTCTCCGGCCGCCTGAAGTAACCCCATTTCGACAGGAGACAACCATGAGTAACGGTTTTCCATCACACCGCAGCTTTACCCAGCAGCGTGAACAATTCCTCGCCGCCGCCGAGGCCGTCGGCGCCCGTCTTAGCCATTACCCGCACCCATTGCGCGGCCCGTTCGCCGAGGCCCTGGGCACAGATGTGGCCCTGCTCGGCAACCCCCAGGCCAAACGGGTGTTGGTGGCCTTGAGCGGCACCCACGGCGTGGAAGGTTATTACGGCTCGGATTGCCAGCGCCAATGGCTGCAAACCTTCAGCGAGCGCAGCCTGCCCGACGACGTCGCGGTACTGATGATCCACTTGATCAACCCGTGGGGCACGGCCTGGATGCGTCGGGTCAACGAGGACAACATCGACCTCAACCGCAACTACCTGGACTTCACTAAGACACCACCCGACAACGCGGCTTATGAAACTCTGCACCCGATCTACACCTGTACCCAACTGCGTGGCCCCGAACGTGAGCGCGCCGATGCCCAGCTCAATGAACGGATCAGCCGCGAGGGCTGGTCGGCGGTGATGTCGATTGTCGAGGCCGGTCAGTATCGCCATCCCGATGGCCTGTTCTACGGCGGTAACAGCTCAAGTTGGTCGAACCAGACCCTGCACCGGATCCTCGGCGAACACCTGGCACACGCCGAGGTCGCGATGTGCTTCGACCTGCACACCGGCGCGGGCGATTATGGCCATCCGATGTTGATGACCATTGCCCAGGCCTCGTACCCGGCACTGCCCCAGGCCCAGGTGTTGTTCGGGCCCTGGCTGTTCACCCTGATGACCAGCGCCAACAGCCAGAGTGACACCGGCGTTGCTGCCACTGCCACCGGTTACACCTCCCAGGCCATCATCAACGCCTTGCCTCATGTGCAACTGATGCCGTTCGTGATCGAGTGCGGCACCTACCCTGGTCAACAAATCCATGCGGTGCTGCGCGACGATCAGTGGCTGCACCTACACGGCGACCCAACCGGCCCCGAAGCACGGCAGATCAAGTTGCAACTGCTTGAACAATTCTTCCCCGCGGACAGCGACTGGCAAGAGTTGGTGTGGGTGCGAACGCGGCAGATCTGGGAACGGGCGTTGTCCGCGATAGGCACGCGCGGCGGTCTGTAAAACGCACAGCACCCAGTGTGGGAGCGAGCAAGCTAGCTCCCACAGGAGATGTTCGTGGGGACGCGATAAACACTTAAGAGAACCTAAACCAAATATCAGTTTTATCCATCTATTCTTACTCAACTGGCCTCTCGTATTCTGGATACGTCGTTAGCCACGATCCGAATAATAATAAGGAGAGACCCCATGTTTATGCGCAACGCCTGGTATGTCGCCGCCAGTGAAACCGAACTCGGTGAGCAACTGTTTGCGGTCAAGCTGCTGAATGAGGCGGTAGTGCTTTACCGCAAAGGCGATGGCACCCCGGTCGCCCTAGAAGATGCCTGCCCGCATCGCAAACTGCCGTTGTCCTTAGGGCGGCGCCAAGGTGACGACATCGAATGCGGTTACCACGGCCTAACCTTCGACTGCTCGGGCAGTTGCGTGCGCGCCCCCGGCAGTAAGCACGTTCCCCAAGGCGCCAAGGTGCGCAGTTATCCGCTGGCCGTGCGCTACGGCCTGATCTGGATCTGGATGGGCGATGCCGAGCTGGCCGACGCCAGCAAGATTTGCCACGTGCCCGAATGGGGCGATCCGGCCTGGGGCCTGAATCGTGGCGACAGCATGGTCATCCCCTGCAACTACCTGTACATGACCGACAACCTGCTCGACCCCTCCCACGTGGCCTGGGTTCACCAGTCCTCCTTTGGCAGCGCCGCATGCGCCCAGGAGCCGCTGCAAACTACGGTGACAGACGTCGGCGTGATCGTGTCGCGGTGGATGCGCGACATCGAAGTGGCGCCGTTCTACGCCAAGTTCGTCAAGTTCAGCGGCAACTGTGACCGCAAGCAGCATTACGAAGTGCACTACCCGGCCCAGGCCATCATCAAGGCCATCTTCACCCCGGCCGGCACCGGATCGGATGCCGGGCCGGTGCACGAACAGGTGTTCTTGATGAACTCCTACAACTTCATGACCCCCATCGATGAATCCACCACCCGCTACTACTGGTTCCAGGTGCGCAACTTCGACCAGGACAACGAGGAAGTCTCGCGCCAGTTCGATGAGGACGTACGTCACGCTTTCGCCGAAGACCGCGTGGTGCTCGCCGCCGTCCATCAAGGCATGGCCAACAAGTGCAGCCCCAATATCGACCTGGCCTCCGACTCGGGACCCCTGCGTTTCCGGCGTAACCTGGCCAAATTGATTGCCCAGGAACAACCTGCGGACTTGATCCCGCTGGTACAGGCCAGACCGCAAACAGCGGGGGTTTGAGATGAGCAGCCAACCCCAAGGTTTCAAGGCTTGGCGGGTGATCGAGAAAACGCCGGAAAGCGCGGTCATTACCTCCTTCGTCCTCGCGCCGCAGGACGGTCCTGCACCCATGGACTTTCGTCCGGGGCAGTTCCTCACGGTGCGGCTGGTGTTGGGCGACGGCACTCGAGTGCTGCGTAACTACAGCGTCAGTGCCTTCACGGACAACCCGCTCCAGGTACGAATTTCGGTCAAGCGTGAACCCGCCCCGTTCGATCGCCAAGACCTGCCGGCCGGACAAGGTTCCAACCACCTGCACGACGGCGTGCGGGTTGGCGACGTACTCGACATCGCAGGCCCATCCGGCACCTTTGTGCTGGACGAGCAAAGTCCAAGGCCGGTGGTGCTGTTCAGCGGCGGCGTCGGTTTGACGCCCATGCTGAGCATGCTGCATCGCCTGAGCGGCCAGTCGATGCGCCCGGTGCACTTTCTGCACGCCTGCGAAAACGGCGCGGTGCATGGGTTTCGCGATGAAGTGCTGGCCCTGGCCGACCGGCGCCCGGGCATTGAAGTGCACTTCTGTTATCGCAATCCGAGCGAGGCGGATCGTGACCGCTTTCACAGCCAGGGCCTGATCAGTCGCCAAACCCTGCAAAGCCTGCTGCCGTTGGACGACTATGATATCTACCTGTGCGGCCCCAGACTTTTCATGCAGGCCAACTGGCGGCTGTTGCGCAGCCTTGGGGTGGCCCGCGAACGAATTCATTACGAGTTTTTTGGCCCGGCGACGGTGCTTGAGGAAGACGACGTCAGTCCAGCGCCGCCACCTGAGCCGACGCTGAGCGAACCTGTGGCAAAGGACGGTGCCGTAAGTGTCTGCTTCATGCCGTCCGGCACCCGCGTAGCCTGGGATGAAAACTGCCATTCATTGCTCGAATTGGCCGAACAGGCGGGCCTGACTCCGGCGTTCAATTGCCGGGCGGGCTTGTGCAATACCTGCCAGGTGAGCTTGCGCGAAGGTACGGTCGAGTACTTCGACGACCCGCTGGACGCTCCGCAAAACGGTGACATCCTGTTGTGCTGCACGCGGCCCACCAGTGCGATCACGGTGCAACTGCGCCAATAGTAAGCGCTGTAGGCGAAGTCGGCCGCGTGTCTGATGCTGGGCGCGAAAAATCAGATCCAATATTTGGGTACCCGTCTTGGCTATAAGCGTCAGGGCATGGCGCCCAGCAGTTGAGCGCGCTTCTTCGAGGTTGCTGCGGTGATCGGCGACCACCGCCACGTCAACACCGCGTTGCTTGGCGGCAACCAGCGCTCGGGTAACGTCTGGACTGGTGAAGACGTACGCAGCAACGCGGATAGAGCTGGTGGCCGCGTAAATGGTGCGCAAGACTAGTTTCTGTGCAGAGCCCTCGGGCTAGAAACCGACCTCGATGCGACGGCTTGCGTCGCCCTCGTTGTCAGCAGCCAGGGCCAGCACTTGCAGGCTGCCCCCCGCGACCAGTGCCATCGTCAACGCCAGTGGCTTGAAAACTCTAGAAACCATGTTCTACAGGCCCCCAAATATCGTTGGCCTTTTTAGTCAAACCCTCATCGTCCTTGCAGGACTCATCAGTCTCCCCCCGTGCGGCTTTCGTGCGCGAAGGACTGAAATGTCCGTGCTTGTAACGCTTGATACTGAAATATTTCTGGATGTACTTGTCGCAGTCACCATCGCGGGTCATGCCAAGTAGACAAAGAACAGCACCGCAAGCGTCGGGGTTACTGTCATGGCCATAGGGCGGCTGGACCGGTTCATCAGCAACGGCTGGACCTGACAGCAATAACGCTCCCAGCAAAAAAACGGATGGAAGTTTTTGCATAAATCCCCCTTTTCTCGCGTGCGAGAAATTCAATTGATGATCTGTACGAAAGATGGCTCGACTTGCGCTTGCCCTTGGCCGGATGCCAGCGCAGCGGCTGGTTTGGGATCAGCGAAGCGTTGGAACTGTTCAACCGGCGCGGCATCGCCAGTGTCCAGCGCAACTTGAATCCTTGACTGCTCAGGGCTAGCCGGTTGCATCGCAGCCTGTTGAGCGGGTTGCGGTGCCTGGCCGTTTTCGTCGGTCACAATCATCCATGGGTCACTATGTTTTGACGAAGCTGTACGAGCGCGCACAGGCGTTTTTCGTGCCCCTGGTGATGCAACCGCTACGGGTATCGCCTCATCGCCTGCAGTGGCCTCCACAGCAGGCACAATCGGATCAGCACTCGAAGGATTCAGGGCACCGACCACAACTTTCTGCACGTAGGACAGATCACCCTCTTTGTCCGGGCGATAACCACGTACAGGGTTCCCGCTGTAGTACATCGAGAGCGAGTCGCGCAGGGCTTCTTGTGGGTTCGGATTCGCGGTCAGGGCTTTGGTGTAGTTCTTGACCATCAGCTCGCTAATCGCCTGCAGGTTGCGGCACGGCTCAAACGCTTGGGCGTAGCTCAGGCCGAGAGCCCGCATGTTCGTCACCAGGAGCTGGCCAATACCGACCGAGAAAAGGAAGCCTTCGCGCTCCAACCGTTCGGCGGTGGCCACCGCTTCACGCAACGACTTGGGCTGACGCTCCAATCGGCCATCGACAACCCCAATAGCGTAAGGGTTGTAGGTCGATTCATTGCCGATCAATGACTTTAGGGTCTGCGGATGCACCCTCGGCGAGATTGATCGGAATACGGCCCGACAGAATCGGCGTATACGAGTCAACCTGTTGCCCGGTATGAGCGGCAATCACCTCACCGAGCGAGGTAATTAATCCAGTTGTTACCCCCTCGATCTGCACCGGCTTCATGAACCGACTGCCGTGATAACCGGCCCAGACGTTGCCAGGGCCGTTGATCGCAATTTCGGTCACTTCTGGATCGTCCAGCAGCGTGACCAGGTTTTTCAGTTTGGCGCGGAACGATGCAATCTCAGACATACCGCTTCCTCACTGGATGAAGGTGACGCCGCCACTCTTGGCGTGCTCGATCTCGGCCTCGAATTGCGAGGTGAAATCCAAATCGCGCTGCAGGTAGATCACCACACGCGAGCCATGGGGCACGGTCAAAGTTGGTTGGATACTGGCGTAGCGACCCAGGATCGTTTGGGCCGACTCAGACGCGGCTTCCTGTACTTCCGTGCGATAGCGTGACGCCGAGTTTTCCTGATCGCCGGACGACACTCCGGTATTCGAGGCACCGGGATAACCAAGCGCTGCGCCGTGACCGACTGTCCTGGGTCAGCCAGAACTATCTCCGCGACGACACCCTGTCAGCAGCCAATGCCATTCTGGTGTCTGCGCAAAGCCAACTGGAGCTGGCTCAGGTCTGGGGCGGCGGCGAGGTGGCCTCCGCCGATGGCATGCGTTTCGTCGTACCGGTGCGCACCGTGCATGCCGGTCCCAACCCGAAGTATTTCGGTACCGGACGGGGAGTCACCTGGTACAACTTGATTTCCGATCAGTTCTCCGGCCTGAACGCCATCACGGTGCCTGGCACCTTGCGCGACAGCCTGGTATTGCTAGCGGTCGTGCTGGAACAACAGACCGAATTGCAGCCAACACAAATCATGACCGATACCGGTGCCTACAGCGATGTGGTGTTCGGGTTGTTCCGCCTGCTCGGTTATCACTTCTGCCCGCGCCTAGCCGATGTCGGCGGTACCCGCTTCTGGCGCACGAGCCCAGACGCGGATTATGGCAAGCTCAACGGACTGGCGTCGGTAAAAATCGACCTGATCGCCGAGCACTGGGATGACCTGCTGCGTCTCGCCGGGTCGCTCAAGCTCGGTCGGGTACCGGCGACCGGCATCATGCGCACGTTGCAAATGGGGGATCGTCCGACCCGTCTGGCCCAGGCATTGGCAGAGTTCGGACGGATCGAGAAAACTCTGCACACGCTGACCTACATTGATGACGAATCCAAGCGTCGTGCCACCCTGACCCAGCTGAATCGCGGCGAAGGCCGGCACAGCCTGGTCCGTGCCGTGTTCCAGGGCAAACGCGGCGAGCTTCGCCAGCGCTACCGCGAAGGTCAGGAGGACCAACTCGGCGCCTTGGGCCTGGTGGTAAATATCATCGTGCTGTGGAACACCCTCTACATGACCGCCGCCGTGGAACGGCTAAGGCAGCACGGCTACCCGGTGCAGGAGGAGGATCTGGCTCGGCTGTCGCCGCTGATCTATGAACACATCAACATGCTGGGTCGGTACTCCTTCGTGGTACCGGAAGAGGTTGCTCGAGGTGAGCTGAGACCGCTGCGCAATCCAGACGACGATCAGTGACATCTCTTCGGTGAAAGGTCGCCTCCAGGACATCCGAGCTTAAGTGCACTTTCTGTTCCGTTGCTCCCCAAACCCCCTATCCACTAGCCGCCTCAAGTACAAAAGCGACGGAGCAGTAACGGTCGGTGTCAGTAACGGACCTTGAAGGTCGGCGAATCCTCCGGTCTTGAGTGGCGCCGATCATAGAGTTTGGTCGTGCTGATATTGGCATGCCCGAGCCAGGCCTGGACCTTGGCGATGTCGGCTTCGTGCTCGAGGGCGTTGGTCGCGGCCGTCGCGCGTAGGCCATGCACGCCTAGGCCGGCAACGGCAATCCCGGCCGCCTTGGCGTACTGGCCAACAAGGGCATAGATCCCCTCGGCGGAAATCCCTTCGCCGGTTTTCGGTCCGCGCAGTGGTCGAAACAGTGGCGCTTTTTCCTGATCTTGGTGATGCCCGAAGACATCTAGGTAAGCTTGCAGGCGTTCGGCGGCGGCCGGGTGCAGCGGCACATAGCGAAGCTTGCCTCCCTTGCCATGAATGCGCAGGTGCTGAATGCCCCGACGCTGTTGCAGGTCGTCGACTCGTAGGCGGGCGGCCTCCTCGCGACGCAGGCCGTGGTAGAGCAAGACGGCGAGAATCGCCCGGTCACGTTTACCTTTAATAGAAGAAGGATCTGGCGCGTCGAGCAGCGCCTTGGCCTGCTGATCGCCGAGGGCCGGGGTCTTGCCTTCGTTGCTCTCGATCTTCGGCCGTTTAACGCCATGCACCGGGTTGCCACCGGCCACTGCGTTGCTGTCCAGCAGGTGATCGAACAGGCTGGCCAGCGCCGCGAGCTTTCTACGGATGGTCGCACCGGACAGCGCCTTGCCCTCCAGGGCCGAACGCCAGGCTAGCACATGGGCTCGGGTCACCTCACGAAACTGCTCCGGCCCATGGATACCGACAAAACTGCAGAAATCGCGTATATCGCCCTGGTAGGCCCGGCGGGTCCGCGGGTTGTCCAGGTTGGCGAACCACTCGGCGGCGGACGGCATGTTGCTCAAGCCCAGGAATTCGGCGGCGCTTAGTCGGCACTCGGCAATTATGGGGAGAGCGTCCTTTTGCTCCTTACTCATGCCTTCTCCAGAGCAAAGTTTTTGCGGTGGATAGCACGGCACTCGGCGATCACTTTTGCCAGCAGGGGACGTTTTTCTGGCTGAGGGTTGATGCTCTGATTGAAGTCTTTTCGATCTTTATCGAAGGATGGTAATACCCCTGCCGACGTGCCGAGCAGCATTTCCAGTTCCAAGGACAGCAAGATCACGGTTTTGATAGCCAGCCCTATCTCCTGGCGAAAGCGGGTTGAGCGCTTTTCCATGTCGTCCCATACCGATTCAGTGGAAGGCCAGGGCTGTGATTTGTGATGAACCAGACGATTCCGGGCTTTGATGAGCGCTCGCAAGTCATTGAGGGCGGGACCATCGGTCCGAAGAGAGCGACCGCAGACCAGTTGAGGCACTATGACCCACTTGGCCAACAGGTCGAGTTTGTCGAGGTGTTCTTTGGCCATTTCATCGCCAAGCTGAATGGCGGCGAAATCGAAGGCGGCCGCCTCGAGCGCCATAGCTGAGAAGACAATGGTTTGTATGCCACACACGGTAAGTCGTTCGTCCTGCGCCATATAGGCGCTCGGATCGTGATCGTCGCCAGGATCCGGCAGTCGATTGATTGTCTCGGTTAGGTACTGCTCGTAGGCATCGGCCGCCATG
>NZ_WIWL01000188.1:0-44703 GCF_009600105.1 Pseudomonas sp. FSL R10-0056 | reverse complement strand
CCACGGGCCTGGTGCCGGGCGTGCGCAACCTCAACGACCCGAATGCCCGGGGCAGGCTCTGGCTGCAGGGCCTGGGCAGCTATGGCCGGCTGGACGCAATCCACGGCAACAGCGACCTGACCCAACGTACCAAAGGCGGTGTACTGGGTGCCGACTGGGCGCTAACCCCGGACTGGCGCATGGGCGTACTGGGCGGCTACTCAAAAACCGACGTGGACAGCACCGGCATGGAGGGCAGGGTCAACAGCTGGCACGCGGGCGCCTATGCCATCCACCAGAGCGGTGCGCTGGCCCTGCGCCTGGGGGCGGCGTATAGCGGCCATAACGGCGACAGCAAACGCAGCGTGATATTCAACAGCTTCAGCGATCAGCCCAAGGGGGACTACCACGCCAGCAGCCAGCAGGCTTTTGCCGAACTGGGCTACGCCCTGGGCAGCGGTCGTCTGAGTGCCGAGCCGTATGCCAACCTGGGTTATCAGCGTTATCAACGTGACAGCTACACCGAAAAAGGCGGTGCCGCGGCGTTGCAGGTTGACCGGCAAACCCAGGACAACTTCAGTAGCACCCTGGGTGTACGGCTGGCGCATCTGAACCAGCTCGAAAACGGCATGAGCATCACACCCCGCCTGAGCGCTGGCTGGAAACACCTCTATGGTGATGTCAGCAGCTCAACCAACCAGGCCTTTGTGCTGGGCGGATCGGCCTTTGATGTCGAGGGCAGTGCGCTGGATCGCAACTCGCTGGTGCTGGAGGCCGGGCTGGATCTTGGCGTCTCTGCCAGGCAGACCCTGGGGGTGGGCTATACCGGCGATATCGGCAGCAACAGCCGCAACCACGGGCTGATGGGGCAGTGGCAGATGAGGTTTTGATCAAGCGGTGTGTGGAATACTTGTAGCAGCTGCCGAGGAACGAAGGCTGCGTTCGAGGGCGAAGATCTCGTAAAACCTGAGCGTTCAATCTATCTGATGCAGCGAAGTGTCTGATTTCACGACGGCTTCGCCGCCGAACGCAGCCTTCGTTCCTCGGCAGCTGCTACAGGTGTTTATACACAAAAAAAAGGCCCTCCCCGATACCGGGGAGGGCCTTTCGTTTAACGCCGGGGGTTAGCCCAGGTTAACGCCAAAGTTCGAAGCCAATGGCGCCAGGCCACCGGCAAAGCCCTGACCAATTGCCTTGAACTTCCACTCTTCGCCATTGCGATACAGCTCGCCGAACACCATCGCGGTTTCGGTCGAAGCGTCTTCGCTCAGGTCAAAACGTGCCAGCTCCTTGCCGTCAGCCTTGTTCAGAACGCGAATGTAAGCGTTGGATACCTGACCGAAGTTTTGCTTGCGGCCATCCGCTTCGTGAATGGTCACCGCGAAAGCCAGTTTTTTGGCTTCTTGCGACAGACCCGACAGGTTGACGTTTACTTGCTCATCATCACCGTCGCCGGCGCCCGAGCGGTTGTCGCCCTGGTGCACAACGTTGCCGTCGGGCGAAGTCTTGTTGTTGTAGAACACAAAGCTGCCGTCGTTCAGCACTTTGCCGTTCTCACCAACGATAAACACCGAGGCGTCCAGGTCGAACTCCTGACCGTCAGTAACCCGTGGGTCCCAACCCAGGCCTACAACCACTTCGGTCAGGCCAGGTGCTTCTTTGGTCAGGGAGACGTTGCCGCCTTTACTCAGACTTACTGCCATGTTCGTGAACCCTTATATGAAAAGTTGATGGGGTGCAGATTAAAACTTCAGGCCGTAGCTTTCCGCCAATGGCTTGAGACCGCCAGCAAAGCCTTGGCCCACAGCGCGGAACTTCCACTCGGCGCCATTGCGATACAGCTCGGCAAAGATCATCGCGGTTTCGGTGCTGGCGTCTTCTGCCAGGTCATAACGCGCCACTTCACTGTTGTTGTCCTGGTTCACAATGCGGATGAAAGCATTGCGCACCTGACCGAAGTTTTGACGGCGAGCGTCAGCTTCGTGAATGGTCACGGTAAACGCGATCCGGTCGATGTCAGCGGGTACTTTGGACAGGTCGACCTTGATCGCCTCGTCATCACCGTCGCCTTCACCGGTACGGTTGTCGCCCGTGTGTTCAACCGAGCCGTCCACGCTTTTGAGCTGGTTGTAAAAAATGAAATCGGAGTCAGCGCGTACTTTACCGTCAGCCTTGAGCAAGAAAGCGCTCGCATCCAGGTCGAAGTCTTGACCATCGGTGGAGCGAGCATCCCAGCCCAGACCCACGAGGACTTTGGTCATCCCGGGGGCTTCTTTGGACAGAGACAGGTTGCCGCCTTTGGAAAGGGAAAGTGCCATGTGTAATTCTCCTTAGTAATGTGCGATCAAGCTTTCGTGTCGTTGTTAACGTCGGATTGCTCTTCTTCCTTACCGGGAAAGATGATGCTGGCCACGATACCGATAGCCAAGACCACCAACACCACAATCAGACTGGTGTTTGGATCAATTTCATAACCATGGCCAAACAGGTGATCGGTTGCGTTCAGGGCCAGCTTGCCGGCGATAAAGAACAGCAGGGCGATAACCGCTTTTTCCAGGTGCACCAGGTAGCGTTTCAGTGCTTCGAGAACGAAGTACATGGTCCGCAGACCCAGAATGGCGAACATCATCGCCGAGTACACGATCAAGGGTTCACGGCTCACGGCAATCACTGCCGGTACGGAGTCGAAGGCAAACAGAATGTCTGAAACCTCAACCACCACCACACACAAAAACAGTGGGGTAGCAAAAAGAGCGCCCTTGCCTACAAGAGTCATTCCCTTGTTCTGCGGCTTCGTGATCTCTTTTTCAAGCTCTTTGCGTGAAACAAAGAAATTATGCCCGTGCAGCTTCGGCCAGACCGGGAACAGTTTTTTCGCAAAACGGTAGGCGATGTGCTTGGAGTAATCCTCCTCCTCATCCTCTTCCTTGCTGCGCAACATCATCACTGCGGTCCAGGCCACGACCACGGCAAACAGCACTTCGACCCAAGGGCCAAACGCCAGCAGGCCAGTACCGATCGCCACGAAAATCAGGCGGAACACAATGGCGCCGATGATGCCCCAGTAAAGAACCCGGTGACGCAATGCGTCCGGGATCTTGAACCAGGCAAAAATCGCCATGAACACGAACAGGTTGTCGACGCTGAGTACTTTTTCCAGCGCGTAACCGGTAACGAACAGGCTGGCCACACTTGGGCCGTGGGCCACATACAGGTAGCCCGCAAACATGAGCGAGATCACCACCCAGAACACCGACCAGACGGCGGCGTTGGTCAGCGAGACCGGTTTATCGCTTTTGTGGGTAAACAGGTCGATTGCCAGAGCAATGACCGCCAGAGCCACAAATACAGCGATGGTAGTTGGCGGAAAGCCAATTGCCGTGTTTTCCATGATGTCCTCAGAGATCAAAATCGCCAGGGTTCAGCCCCAGCTCATTGCAGATAGTGCGGCAGGCAGCCCGCTCACTTTCATCGAAGTTGCCGTCGGCGCTACCGATTGCGCAGCAAACACGCACCAGCAGGCGGGCGGCATCTTCTTTTTTACGTAGCTGACCGATAGATTTCAGCGCTTCAGCGCGACCGATCTGCTGGTCAAATTCAAACTTTTCACACACGGCGTTGAAAGCTTTGATCACGTCCTTGACGTCAAAGACCTTCAACTCATTGGAGTTTTGAATAAATCCGACCATTTTCTGTTTTTCGTCGCTGCTGATATTGCCATCGGCAGCGGCCACCAGTGCGCAACCGGAAACCACGGCTTCCATAAACTCACGGTTCTTGAATTTGCTGACTTCCGCCGAGAGCTTGTCACGGGCGGCGCTTGCGTTGGTTTTGAGCCATTCGAGCATTGGAGTCACCTTGTCAGAAATTGCAGGTACGGCGCCTGTTTCATCAGGCGGCCACTTACAGAGCGCTCATTTGGAGCCGGCAGCCCAGCGCATACCCCAACCAAACGCTTTATCCATGTCAGAGTGGCCCTTGAAGAATTCAACCCGACGGTTGACCTTCACACTGCCACCGACGTTTTCGAGCAAAGCAATGGCGCACATGCCTTTGGTCCCGCCCTCTTCGCTCAGGCGCACTTCAATCGGCGGCTCACCCGGGATGTACAAGGTGATGACACCGTCAGTCGCCTGCCAGTTCGGGGCACCTTCGTAGATGAACGCGTAAACCAGCACGCGACGCATCTTGCGCCACTCCTTGCCATTGATGCGCAACCACTCGCCGTCACTTACCGAGCCGGTGCGGTCGTCGCCCATCAACTGGATAAACGGCTCGTCACGGAAATCACCGAAGGCATTGCCCAGGGCCTGTACCGCGCCTTTGCGGCCGTTCTCCATTTCGTACAGGCAGCCCACGTCCAGGTCGATCCCGCCCGACTTGCCGCGCAGCGAAGCAAAGAAGCCGCCGCCCCCGGCGTTGGGGTTGGTACGGTTCCAGTTGAGGTTGATCTTGATCTCGCCGAAGTCACCGTCCTTTTTCTCAAGGCTGATGGACGGACGCTGCTTGTCCAGGGTGATCTTCGACAGATTGATTTTCGCTGCCGGTGCCGGTGCTGGTGCTGGAGGCGCTGGAGGTGGCGTCGGCGCTGCTGCCGGAGCAGGAGCAGGAGCAGGAGCCGCAATATCAACCCCAAAGTGCTCGGCCAAGGGCGCAAGGCCACCGGCAAAGCCCTGTGCTACGCAGCGGAACTTCCACACGCCCTGACGGCGATAGAACTCGCCGAGGATCAACGCGGTTTCCTGCATGCCCTGGGTCGGAATCGGTGCTTCGATGCCGCCGCTCACCGTTACGGTCAACTGCGGGAAGGCGTCGAAACGGGCCTTGTTCTCATAGATGGTTGCGGTGAGGGCGACTTTTTCGATGGCCTGATCAATGGCGTCCAGATTGACGCTGAACACACTGCGACCTGCAGCCGATTCCACCAGCTTGACCGCGCCATTATTGACGCTTTGCTGGCCGAAGAAGCACATGTCGTTGTCGCCACGCACCTTGCCCGACTCATTGAGCAAAAACGCAGAAACGTCCAGGTCCGCGCCGGTCACCGGTGTATAGCTGACGGTGACGCTCAGGGTACCGCTGGCAACGCCGGTGTTGGCGCCCGGGGTCAATGTGGTCATGAGCGCACCGCCTGGGCTGCGTCAGTGGCCAGATCCTGGGCGGTACGGCCATTGGCCACGGTGCCGATGGCGGTCAGGTCCCAGCCCGCCGATGTGCGGCTGATGTATGCCATGACCACGCCGGTGTGACGGCCCTTGTCCGACAGGTTGAAGCGCGCCAGCTCTTTGCCGGTCAGCTCGTCAACGATACGGCAGTAGGCGTTTTCTACCGCTTCGAAATTTTGCCCGGTAAACGAGTTCACGGTAAACACCAGGTGCTTGACCCCGGCCGGCAGCTGCTCCAGGTTGACCTGGATCGACTCGTCGTCGCCATCGCCCTCACCCGTGCGGTTGTCGCCGGAGTGCACGATGGAGCCGTCTTTGGACTTGAGCTGGCGAAACCACACCAGGTCCAGCGGTTGTTTGGCACTGTCGAGCAGGATGCACGAAGCATCCAGGTCGATGGCGGTATCACTGCTCAGCAGCTTGGCGAAAAAACCGCTGGGCTTGACCGGATCCCAGCCCAGGCCCATGCGAATTTTCTTGAGACCGGCTCCCGCTTCTTTCTCGAGAGAGATGGTTTGATTCTTGGACAGCGAAATGGCCATGAAACGTCTCCTTGTCTGCACTGAAGCACGATAGGTAATTACTGATTATTGACATGCTTTGCTTGCGCCTGGCTTACAGCTCCTCGCGCAAGCACACGTCAAGTGGCCGCTTGCGACGCCACAGTGCGTGAAATTCACGCCAATGCGGCTCTTGAGCGGCTCCGAGCATCTGTTCATCGCCCCGGGTGTCACCCCAGGCACGCAGTGTGTATTGGTCCAGAGGCCCGTATTGCGCCTCCAGCCGAATGACTTTTTGTTCACAGCGACAGTTGGTGCCCTCGATATCCCCGGTCAGCACGCCATCGACTGAGGCCAGCCGTGTACCGATCAAGCCGATACCGAGTTTTTTGGCAAAAGGTGTGAGCACCAGTTCAGGGGACGCCGAGCAAATTGTTACCTTGGCGCCCTGCTCAATCTGGTTGGCGACGGATGTTAAGCCCAAAGGCCGCATCAGACGCTGCCAGGAAACGTCACAAAATGCTTCAGCGCGCTCCTTTACCCAGGCCTCTTTGGCGCCGGTCAGGTAGACCGCGATCAGTTTCTCTTTCAAATCATTGCGAGAAATCCTGCCCAGCAGGTAGCACGCCGTGGCCGGAATCATCCGCAACAGGCGCATCGCGAACAGGCGATTGCCAAAGGCAAAGCGCAAAAACGGCACAAAGCTGTCGTGATAGGTCAGTGTGCCATCGAAGTCGAACGCTGACAGAACCTGCTTGTTGCCTTTGTCCGATGTATTCAAAACGTCGTTCAACCCACTAATTCAGCCAATCTCAGGCTGCCTCCAAAAGTGTCTGTCGGGCAGGCGACTTCAGGGCGAACCCCTTGCCAATGTGCCCGTTCAATAATTGTTTGCGCCCATTTGTAATGGGTCGCAGGCTCGCACATGGCGTCGTTGAACTTGAACACCGCAGGCGCCGCCTCACTCAATATTTGGCGTGCGCTGTTGAGATCTTCAAGGCTGACTTGCAACGCCCTGTGGATAACTGCAATTTGTGACGGGTGAATCGCAGTTTTCCCTACAAGCCCGTGAGCCATATCCAGCGCCAGTTCCTGATCCAGCACGTGTGGCGTATTGAGCTGCTCGAACACCGGTGCGGTCAGGGCAAAACCTGCCGAGCCCATGATCCCGCACAACATGGGAATCACATAGCTCATGGGCGTGCTGTACAGGGTCATGGTTTGTGGACGACGCAAGCCCAGGCAGCCCATCAGGTCGTTGCCACCGATGCGCAGGGCAATAATGCGCTCAGGCAACAGCTCCAGCATGGCGCTGCGCAGCTCTACCATGGCATTGGGCACAAAGACTTCCGGGGTTTCCAGAGTGGGCATCAGCATCAGGTCGTCGCGGGTCACCGCCTGCTGCCACTCGCGGATATTGCCAAGGCTGAGTTTGGGCACCACAAAACCGTCGACATGGCGCATCAGCGACCAATCATTAAGCACCGCTGCCATTGCCGCATCACGCGGGCGCACAAACAGGATCGGCCCGCTCGACGGACGGCCGCCACGCGCCTCGATGCCCAACAGCAGGTTCTTGAGGTTGTTCAGCCCCTGCTGCACGTCGATTTCGGCCACGGCGTCTTCCAGGCACACCACCAGCGAGCGTAAACCCTGGATCTTCTCGCCCAGCACCACATCCAGAATATCGGGACGGGTGGCCGGCATATAAAGTGTGGCGCCCAAGGCATAGGCTGAATGCTTGATCATCAGCGAACACTCCTGATTACGGTCACCGCGCGATACGGCCCCAGTTCATCACCGACTTCCTGGACCTCGATATTGGCCTGGCGCGTCAGGTGCAACAGCAGTTGCACGTCCTGATCGTCAAGGTTGCGCACCAGCACGTGGTCCGGTACCCGGCGCATCACGGCGCGGGTGGCCTCGGCGATACCCGGTTTGACCCGGTTGGGGTTGGTCACCGCAAACCGCGTCGAGATACGTTCGACCGCGGCTACCGCCGAGTGTTGCAAGGCTGCGGCCTGCTCCAGTGTCCAGGGTTGCGCAGCGGCCAACGGGGCAAGCTGTGCCCGCTCGGTTTCGATGCTGTGGATAAAACTCATGGTCACGTCGTGTTCCGCCAAATGGTCATACACCACGCAACCATGCAGGCCCGGGGTTTGCGGCCAGATGGAACGAGAAACCAGCCCGGAAACCGTAGCCCCCAGAATGCCCGAGGGGATCAGCCAGTCTTCAGCGGACGCCGCCAGCCAGGCGCGGCCACAAGGGTCCGCCAACACCACCAGGCGTGGGTCTGCCGGGAAACGCGAGTCTCCCGCCAGGCTGTCGCGGATCTGGCCGCTGATCGCGCCCTTGCCGGTCCAGCCATCGACAAACACGATGTTTTCGGCACCGTGGCTCTTGATGATAGCTTCGAGTGCGACGTTGTCGATTCCACGGTCACGAATAATGCTGATGCCGTAATGCGCAGCCTCGCGCCCCAGATCAAGCAGCGCCCGGCGCAGCAGTACACCCAGCGGTAAACCGGCGCGCACAAAGGACACCAGCGCAATCGAGGGGCCGTTGTAGCGCTCATTCAAGGCCAGCGCCAGCGCCTGCACATCGGCCGCCATGCGCGCGCCATTTTGCGTCAGGGCACGCTGGTAAAGGCTTTTATGGGTGTCGGACGGTGCATGTTCCTGGCTGATCATCTCGGAGTAATGGCGTTGCCGGGTCTGGATCAGCCGCTCTTTTTCCTGCACGTCGGTGACTTCAATCTGCAGGGCGCGCAGTAAAAAGTGCACGTCATCGGCGTCATAGCTGCCACTGCCGACGGTTTCCAGGCCTGCGAAAGCATTACTCATGGTCGACGCTCGCCAGCACATGAGCGGCCAACTGCCCGCGTTTGGGCGTGCCCCACCAGTCGCACTCGGCCATAAAGCCCAGGTCCGACACACTGTCACCGAAGCCCAGCAACGGGCGCTTGCCGTTGATCGCCTGATCGCGGCGGATCCATTCACGTACCGCTTCACGCTTTTGCAGGGTGATGGGCAGAAACGCCAGGTTGTTGCCATTGCCGTGTACATACAGGCCATCGAGCAACCCGCGCGCCTTGACCTCGGCCAATACGACGAGCAGCGCTTCGTCGGTTTCGTTGTTGTGCTTGGTGACCACGTAATTGGCCAGGCCCTGCTCTTCAACCACCCAGCCACGCAACGAAAAGCCAAGTTCGGCACCAATGGCCAGGGTTTGCTCGCTCAGTTGATGCAACCGGGTTTGCTCAAGGGCCAGTTCGTCGCACATGCGCGCATGCCAGACCGGGTCCAGCGAGCCGTCGGGCTTGAGAATCACGCCGCCGTGGGCACACACCGCGCCGTGGACGAACGGCAATTGCACACGTTGATAGGCCTCGATGCTGCGCGCAGTTACGGGGACGACATCGCTGGTGGCCAGCAGCCATTCCACAAAGCTCTTTTGTGTTGCGCTCATAAAGCCGTTGGGCTGGCCGTCCACATCCAGGGTGGCGGCAAAGCGTGGCTCATCACCCATTTTGCGGGCGGTTTGAAACAGGGTGTCGTCCAGATCAACAAACACCAGAGGACGATTACTGCTCATCAACGATTACCTGCGCATTCAACGCGCTAACCAGCGCCGGATCGACCGCAGCTGCCGGGGTTTCGCTGCAGATCAGCACCCGGTCGAACTGGCCGGGGGCGACGTTATAAAGAAAGTTGGGGATACCCAGGCCATAGTTGTCCGAGAACGACAATGCATGATCGATGCAATGGCCCAAGGCAATGGGCGAGCGGCTGGTGGAGCTGAAGCGCACGTCGGCACCCGCCCGTTCAAGGCGCTCGGCCAGTAGAAACGGGCGCCAGACAAATTCGCTGGTGCCGACCACCAAGACCCGTTCACCAGGGGCGACCTGCAGATCGGGCGCCAGGGTATCAAGGTGTTCGCGAACGCCCATGCGCCCCCAGTCACGGCTGGCATCAAGTGCCCAGTCGCCCTGGGCCACGCTGCCCACCTCGGGCATTTGAGGGAGCTCTGCGGTGGTATCTTCGGCGAACGTGTAGCGACCATCGAGCAAAGAGACGCTGCTGACATGATCGCCCATGGCCTTGCGCACAGCGTCCCGGGACCAGTCGGTCAGGGTCGTGGTGACAATACGCTCGACCGAGTTGAGCCCTGCTTCGGCCAGCGCCCGGGACAGATTGATAAAGGTATTGCCGGTAGAGGCTTCATCGTCCACCAGCACCAGCGAGCGGGCGTTGAGCATCATCTCGCGGGTGTGTGCGTCTTGCGGCAAATGCAGCAGATGCGAGCTGGCGTGACTGTGCTCTTCTTCAAAACGGGCAAACAGTTCACTGCCCGTAGGGTGGCGGCTGCTGCACAGGTACAGGCTGTCATCACGGGTCTGGCTGAGCGCGCGGTGCACGCCAGCACCCAGGCCAACGGCGGTTTCAGCCATGCCGATAACCAGCACCGGACCGGGCAGGTCGGCAGGGATTTTTGCAGCCAGGGCATTGAAGCTTTCCGCCATCAGTGACGGCCGTGCCGGGATATGACGCCCCAATACACGGGAAACGAATAAAAAGGCGCGCTTGGGGTTTCGGCGCTCGGCAAAATCGAAAAGTGCCTGTGGCTCAAAGGTCGATGCATTGACCTCTACCTCCAGACGACCGCGCTTGAGGTTTGCATGCAATACCTTGGGTTCGGTCTTGGAATTACCGCTGTTCATTGATGTTTACTACCTGAACATACTGAAAAAATGGGGGACGATTAGGGAGACGGGGGGTTAAGACAAGTAAAAAATGGTTACTGAAGATGGCTGGCGTCAATCCGCCACAGTCCAGCCTGCGAAGCGCGTACCAACTCCGGCGTGCTCAACGAACGTACACTGCTCCCCCGCCGGGCCGGTACACGGGCTGCCTCAAGGAACGCCAGTACCAGTGCCGACTTGACAGCAAAGTTCATGTTCTGCGCATCCGCCATGCTCGAGGTCACCAGGCCACTGACCAATCCTTGCGGGTCAAACACCGGGCTTCCGCTGGAGCCGGGCTGAATCGGTGCGGTGAACTGCATCAGGCTGGCATCGTCGCGAAGGCCAAACAGGCCCGAAACCACACCTTGGGAAACTTGCACGCCACCGCCTGCCAGCCCGGCGAGCGGAAACCCCAGGGTGACGACACTTTCGCCCAGCTCACAGCCCACGCCCTCACGAAAAGTCACCGGGTTCAAAGGGGGGGCACCAATGACCCGCAGCAAAGCGAGGTCGTTCTTGCGATCGACCACCACAGACTCCGCCTTGTATCGACCCTCAAAGGACGTAATCGACAATTGCTCGAGGCCTTCAATGACATGGGCACAGGTCAAAATATGCTGGGTGCTTACGGCAAAACCAGTACCTGTAGCCCCTTGGCGCGCAACGCTGTCGTCTGATGCCTCAGGTCTCATGCGTTGCGGATGACGATCATCCAGAGCCAGCCCCAGGCGTCGGGCAAACGCGCTCAAGCCGTAGGCGGACGCTTCGGCGAGTGCGCGGATTTTCCATTGATCGCTGCGTCGGTACACCTCGGCAATGACCATTGCGCCATCACCGAACTCATCCAGTGCCAGACTGTGCTCGATCTGCTCTCCGACCTTGAGCCGGAACTGGCCGAGTTCACGTAACGGACCCAGCGCGCCGAACACATAGAGCACCAGCAATACACGCTCACAATCTGCAGGCAATTGTTCCAGCACCAGGCTGAAGCGTGCCAGGCCGGCGGTGTCATGCCATGCCAGCCAGGGTTGCGGGGCGTGTATCAGCGCAGGCTCCCCGACGGGTTGGCGCTTGCCATCCACGGCCAGCAACGCCAGCCCCGCATAGTCACCCAATGCGCCCGCTCGCGAGCAGGTCAGGCTCATCTCACAACGCACAGATTCAAGGGCCGCATTGGCGCCCGACATCAATATCATCGCTTGTGACTCCCCTGTGCCCGCGACAAACAAGAGCTGATCACCTTAACAGCTCTTCTCCGCGAACCGGAACCACCACCGTGATTGCCTTGACCTGCACATTCTCGCGCCATGTACTGGCTGGCACGGGCAGGCCCAGGCGGCGTGCGGCAAAGATACCCGGCAGGTTGACTCCGGCTTCGCGGGTGTAGCCGATACCGCCAGAATAGCGCAGGTTGATCTCCAGCAAATGCGGCTGGCCTGCGGCATCATCCCGGGTCTGCACATTGACGATACCGTCGCACTTGAAGTGCCGCGCCGCCTTGATCGCCAGTTCGACCGCCGCACCGTCGCGCTCGAATGTCTGCATCAGGCCCTGCTTGCGCCGCCCCACATAGGCCACGGCCTCGCCCGCCTCACAGACCATGTCCACCGAGCATTCGCTGCCGGGCATATAAGGCATCACCAGCAACGGTTGGGGCGCATCCGATTGACCGTAGGCCTGGGCAAACACCGCCGCATTGACTTCATGGGCGTCGGCATTGGCAAAACTGCGAAACGGGTCCACGTTATCGGCCAAACGCCAAAAGCCCTGGCCGTAAATACCGCGCGTCGGTTTTACACACACCTGGCCGTCGCGGGCCAACTGGGCGTAAGCCGTCTCCAGTTCAGCCTGGGTGCTCACCGTCATCGCCGGTATGCACGCCAGCCCGGCCGCCAGGGCCTCACGGGTAAACGTCGACTTGTCGTCAACCCGCTCAAAGGTTTCCAGGTCCAGCGCCCCGGTAATCAATTGCAACCCGGCTGCTTCGAACTCGGCGCGGTGCGCTTCATATACCTGACCCACACGCCCGGCCAGCACCACCTTGATCTGCCGGGCGCGGGCCTGCTCGATCACCCAGCCGATGCGCTCCTGATTGTCTTGCGGCTCCCGCCAGGCGACATCCGCCAATCCGGTGATTTCAGGGCGATTTTGGCGGTGCGAGGCGAAAATTTGCACGGTGTCCGGCAGCGCCGCCCGGGCACCTGCAATCACATCGCGTTGGCTCGATTGCCCTTCAAGAAACCAGATCATGAACATCCCTTGGTACGGATAAACGCGGGAGTCTAGCGGATGGCCGCTACCAACGCCCTTAGTCATTAGAGGGAGGTCGTGTAACCAAATATGAAATTAATTAACTAAATAGTTCATAATGTGCGGCATCGTGTCGCGCCCCGTCGCCGACACTTCATATAAAGGAGCTTCTGTAGATGTTTTTCTCTTCCCGCGCCCTGCTGAACACCAGCCTGTGCGGCGGCTTGTCATTGCTGGCCCTGACGCCTGCCTGCGTACTGGCCGACACCACCGACAACCTGATGAACCGTTCGACCCTGACCGGCGACTGGGGCGGCGAGCGCCAAAAGCTGATCGACAAGGGCATCAAGCTGACCGGTGATTACAACTCCGAAACCTTCTCCAACTTGCATGGCGGGATCAAGCACGGCACCCGTTACTCGCAACAAGTGCGTATCGGTGCCCAGTTCGACCTGAGCAAAATACTGGGTAGCGCCGATGCTGGCCTGGTGCAAATCACCGTCAATGATCGTCGCGGTCACAGCGCCTCCGAAGACCTCGTAGGCAACCGCCTGCCAATCCAGGAAAACGCCGGCGGCAACTACACCCGCCTGTCCGAGTTCAGCTACCAGCGCACGCTGTTTTCCGAAGACCTGACCACCAAGGTTGGCTTTATGCCAATGGGCAACGACTTTGGCGGCATGCCGCTGTTGACCAGCTTCGTCAACGCCGGTTTCTGCGCGCATCCGCTGACGCAGTCCAATGGCAGCGGCTGGACCAACTACCCCACCGGCCACTGGGGCGGCGAACTGCGCTACACCGTCAGCCCGGCCCTGACCCTGCAAACCGCCGTGTTCCAGGTCAACCCCGAATACAACAGTCGCTCCTCCGAAGCCTTCAGCATGACCACCAAAGGCACTACCGGAGCGATCATGCCGCTGGAAGCGATCTTCACCAACAACGCCTGGCTCAATGGCCAATACAAAGTGGGCTGGTACTACGACACCTCCAATACCCGCAAGATTGGCAGCACGCAAAAAGCCAACAACCGCACCGGCGCCTATGTGCTGGTCGACCAGGCCATCTGGCGTGATGAGCAAGACCCCGAAAGCGTATTGCGCGCCTTTGGCCAGGCATCCAGCAGCAATGCCGCGACCTCGCCTATGCGCCACTGGTACTCGGTAGGCCTGGTCAAACAAAAGCCGTTTGCCAGCCGCCCCAAAGACAGCATCGCCTTTGCCTACGGCCGCGCCGTATTCAACTCGCGCTCCCGCGACGTGCAGGAAGCGGCAGCCAGCAGCCCGGAACAGGCGGACATGATCGCCAGCCTGGACAGCGGCGAGCAGTTGCTGGAGCTCAACTACGGCGCGCAAGTCACGCCGTGGCTGCTGTTGCGCCCGGACCTGCAATACATCATCGAACCAGGGGCTTTCTACGGCGCCAAGCGCAGCAATGCGCTGGTCGCGGGGCTGCAGGTCAAGGCAACGTTCTGACACAAGCGTTTATGTAGCTTTCACAAAGCTTTAAGGTTTGCCCTCCTATACTCCAGTGCAGTACTCCATTCGATTGCTGCCTGGTAGCCCAATGCGTCTGACTCGTCCTGCCCTGCTGTTACTGCTTCTCGGTTGCGTGCTGTTCTTTTTTGCGCTGGGGAATCACCAATTGCAGGGCTCGACAGAGTCCCGCGTGGCAGGCATAGCCATGCAGATGCACCTGAGCGACGATTGGGTAACGCCCAATTTGCTCAATGCCCCCTTCCTGGAAAAACCACCCCTGAGCCTCTGGCTGGATGCAGGAGCCATTCGCGTATTCGGCGGCGAACTGTTCGCCGTGCGCCTGGCTTCGGCCTTTGCCGGTCTATTTTGCGTGTTGCTGCTCTATGCAATGCTGCGCAAGCTGGGCCGCCCCACAGCACTGGCCTGGACAGCCGCCGCCATGCTGGCAACCATGGGCATATTTTGGGGCAACACCCGCCAGGTGGGCGAAGATGCCTTGCTCACCCTGGGCGTAACCATGGCCTTGCTGGCGTTTTTTCATGCCAACCGCCAGCCCGGTTTTGCCCGGGGCAGTTGGCTGTTATTCGCGACCGGCATCGCCATTGCCACCTTGAGCAAAGGCGTACTGGGCCTGGCACTGCCGGGCGTGGTGATTTTTGTCTATCTGGTGTGTGAAAGCCTGCTGGAAAAACGCTTCAAGCCGCGCAACTGGCTACGCCCTGCCCTGCTGACCCTATTGGGGCTGATCCCGCTGACGGTCTGGCTGTGCATGCTCTATCAGCGCGGCGGCATGCCGTTAGTCAGCGAACTGATGCTGACCAACAGCGTTGGGCGTTTTAGCGGCTCCTTTGTTGAAGCCGGGCATTACGAACCCTTTTACTACTACCTGCGAAAACTGCCCGAAGCCTTCCTGCCGTGGAACCTGCTGACCTATCTGGGTCTGTGGCACTTTCGCAAACAACTGCGCAGCAACCCCTTCCTGTTGTTTTTCTGTGTATGGCTGGTCGCGCAATTTGTGCTGCTCAACCTCGCCTCCAGCAAGCGGGCAGTGTACATGATGTCGATGGCCCCTGCGGCTGCAGTGATTGCCGCCGAGTACGCCCGGGTGCTGCTGGGCTGGCTGTACCAAAAAAGCGCGCACTCGACCGTGGCCAAATTCTTCAGCGACAACCATCGCCCGCTTGCCATCGCGCTGCTGGCCGCTCTGGTGGGCGCCTACCTGCTGGCGGCCCATCGGGCACCGCTGGCCGACAAGGAACAGTCTTTCCAGCCCCTCGCCGCTGAGGTCATGAGCCTGCAGGCCAGCGGCAAGCAGGTCGCACTGCTGCGGCCCGACGAACGCCTCGGCGCCGTGGTGTTCTACAGCCAGCAGTTGCAGCACACCCTCAGTTCAACCGAAGAGTTGCAGGCATTCCTCAGCGCATCCCCCGACAATATCGCCCTGGTAGAAAACCCCGAGATACCGGGCATGGCCCTCAAGACTCTCGACAAGCTCAGCGTCGGCCGGCACCACTTCTACCTTGTCAGCCTGGCCGCTTCAGCCCCATAAACTTGATCCCGGGCAACGCAACCGCAGATACCGTGGCCGATCACGGCACATTGACTACGCTCCTTGGACAATTCCCGACCAAGGAGCCCGCCATGACCATCGGTATATCCAGCAAAACATTGAGCGACTACGACGCTCACCTGGCCTTCAATACGGCCACCGCCTTCTTGCGCAAATCCGATCTGGCCAACTATCTGATCGATCAGCTAGAGCAGCAGCATGTGAAACTCAATGTCGAGGTCAGCACCGACCCGGCATTGGCCAATCAGGATGTGTCGAACAACGGCGCGATTCTATGGAACCTGCGCAGCAACCTGTCACCCGGTGCGAACCTGCCTGACGTGGCCGCCCTGCTCAACCGCATCCCCGAGCAACAAAAGCCCTACATCACCAGCCTGTGGGCGCTGATGCACTTGCTCGCCCAGGCGTGCCAGCAATTGAACAACCAGCTCAACTTCCGCGATGCGGATGCGACCTGGCCATGGCTCGACGAAAAAGTGCTCAGCGCCAACGATATCGAAAACGTGGTGGCCCGCGAACTCAGCGACCTGCCATTGCCGGCAGAACAGAACTGGGATCGTTTGTTCAAGCACAATTGAGGGGGATGGGTTGACTCTATGGGCGCGAGCCTGCTCGCGCCCACGATTAGAACTGCGAGGCTTCAAACCCGTGACGGTTGTTCGGGGTGACCACCGGCACGATATTTTTCCAGTCTTTGGGCTCGATATAGCCCAGCATCTGCGGATCCTCGTTCGCGCCATCGGTCTTGATAAACAACGAAGCGCCATAGCCAAACGTGGTGCTGGTTGACAGGTTCATGTCCATCAACAGTTGGTCCATGCATTCGCTGTGGCTCACCAGAATCAGGTTGTGGCCCGCCACTTTGTGCTTGAGAGCATCACGCAGCATGCTGCCGCGGCAGTTGAACAGCCAGTCCTGCGCCTCTACCGGGCGGGCAAACATGGCATCGGCGGTTTGTCGGGCTCGGGTCAGCAGGCTGCTGTGAATATCAGTATGGCTGAGCCCCAACTGCCTGAAGTCTGCGCCCAGCGCCTGAACTGCTGCTTCACCGCGCACCGTCACGCCGTCCATGGGGCCCAGGCACTGGGCCGAGGAACGGTCGCAACGCTCGCCGTGTCGAACCAGCGCAATCACATCACCCTTGGCCCAGCTGTCGGTGAGCAACAACACACGATCGGCATGGCTGGGCTGCGCCAGATCAGGCGGGGCCGCAGGGGCCAGCAGCCTCAATGTCAGCGCAACGGCAAGCGCACTTGCCACGATCACCACCAGCACATTTTTGTAACGGACCAGAGCACGACGCAACAGCGTACGGTTAATTCCGGTCTGATCAAGACTCAACGTCACGATGCTTATGCCCTCTGCGCCAGCCAGTGATATCACTGACCGACACCCTATAGCGCGAATATGACAACGGGTCGTTTCGCGGCCCGGCGGTATAAACAGACTTGCATAAAGCAGGTCTCTATTAGCTGAACATAGGCTAAAAAAAGGGAGGTCAGAGGCAGGTGAAACGGATGTGAAAAAAAGCGTAAAAGCGCAATCCAGGCACGCTACTCAAATGGATAGGTTGTTATGTGAACTGGCGCCCAACAAAACGTTTCAGCTCTGGCGAATGCAGCCGATACCCCTCCAACACAACACTCGGCTGGGTCAAAAAAAATAATTCCCTCCAGCGAACTTAGATCATGCGTGCAGCGTTCCTGGAGAACTCTATGAATAGATGGCTGAGCAATATCAGCGTCAACCTGAAACTGTCCCTGGGCTTTGGCCTGGTACTGGCCCTTACCTGCGTAATGGCCGTCAGCAACTGGATCAGTCTGGGCCAGATGATTGATCGCAGTAACTGGATGAGCGACATCACCCGTTTAAACACCGCGTTTACCAACCTGCGGGTGACGCGTTTGCAATACATGCTGACCGATGGCGACGAAACTGCCGCACAAAGTGTACAGGCCAGCATTGACGCGTTTTCTGCGCAACAAAGTCAGCTGATTGCCACCTTCCAGAGCCCGGAAAACCTCAAGTTGCTCAAGGAGCAACAAGCCATCATCGGCCGCTACGAGCGTGCACTGGTGAGCATGCGCAAGGCTTACGTCGAGTCCGCCGCATCCCGTGCCGACATGGACCGCAGCGCCGCTCAGGCCCAGGACGCCATCACGACGTTGCTGAACCGCGCCCTGCAACTGCCCGCAGGTGACGAAAACCGTTTTGCCATGTACCAGAGCGTGTCTGAAGTACGTGAACAGTTCCTGCTCTCGCGCTATCAGGTGCGCGCTTATATTGCTGCGCCCACCCCCGCCACGGAAAAGGCCGCACGCCAGCAACTGGACGCGGCCCTTGCCAGCCTAGACCGCCTGAGCTCGCACTTTGCCGCCAATGCCGGCGACACCCTGCGCACCCTGAACAAAACCATGGAGCAGTACCAGCAGGCGCTGGAGCTGTACACCAGCACCGACAACACCATCATTGCCATGCGCAAGGACATGACCGAATACGGCTCCAGCATCCTTGGCCGCAGCGATGAGCTGTACAAGATTCAACTGGAACGCCGCGACATCGAAAGCGCCACGGCAAACAGCATGCAACTGATCACCACCTTGCTGGTATTGCTGTTTGGCATCACCGCGGCCGTGATCATCACCCGCCAGATCACCGTGCCCCTGCGTGAAACCCTGGCCGTGGTCGATCGCATCGCCAGTGGCGACCTGACCCAGAACCTGCGCGTCACCCGTCGCGACGAACTGGGCGTGCTGCAACAAGGTATTGCGCGCATGGGTACGACCCTGCGCGAGTTGATCAGCGGTATCCGTGATGGCGTCAGCCAGATTGCCAGTGCCGCCGAAGAGCTGTCCGCGGTGACCGAGCAAACCAGCGCCGGGGTCAACAGCCAGAAGATCGAGACCGATCAGGTGGCCACCGCCATGCATGAAATGACCGCCACCGTGCAGGAAGTGGCGCGCAATGCCGAGCAAGCCTCGCAAGCCGCCGCGGCCGCAGACAATGAAGCCCGCGAAGGCGATACCGTGGTCAACCAGGCCATTGACCAGATCGAGCGCCTGGCGGTGGAAGTGGGTCGTTCAACCGAAGCCATGGCCGTATTGCAACAGGAAAGCGACAAGATCGGCAGCGTGATGGACGTGATCAAGGCCGTGGCCGAGCAGACCAACCTGCTGGCCCTCAACGCCGCAATCGAAGCAGCCCGTGCCGGTGACGCCGGGCGCGGTTTTGCCGTAGTGGCCGATGAAGTGCGTGGCCTGGCCCAGCGTACGCAAAAATCCACCGAAGAGATTCAAACCCTGGTCGCGGCCCTGCAAAGCGGCACCCAGCACGTGGCCACCGTGATGCAAAACAGCCGCACCCTGACCGACAGCAGCGTGACCCTGACCCGCCACGCAGGCACCTCGCTGCAGGGCATCACGCGCACGGTGTCGAATATTCAGTCGATGAACCAACAGATTGCCGCTGCTGCCGAACAGCAATCTGCGGTCGCCGAAGAGATCAGCCGCAGCATCGTCAACGTGCGCGACGTGTCCGAGCAAACCGCAGCGGCGAGTGATGAAACGGCCAAGTCCAGTGTTGAACTGGCGCGGCTGGGTAACCAGCTGCAAGAGATGGTCAGCCACTTCAAGGTGTAGAGCGCTCTGTCCCCTCTCCCACCGGGAGAGGGGTAGTAAGGGGCTCCTGACCTTATTCGTGCTGAACCCGGGCGCGCTTGAGCAACTTCTTGCTGCGCTCGGACAGGTGCAGCACCCGCAGATGCTTGCCCGCTTTGCGATAACGCTCGCGCAGGGTGTCCAGTGCCGCAATGGCCGAGTAATCGACCAGGTTCAAATGGCGACAATCGAGCGTCACCTGCGCCGGGTCATTACCCGGATCGAACTGTTTGAGAAACGTCGTAGTCGAGGCAAAAAACAGCGTGCCGTGCACACGGTAAAGCTTACTGCCATCGCTCTGCAGATCCGCGTCGGCATACATCTGGCGCCCCTGCTGCCAGGCAAAATTGAGCGCAGCAATAACCACCCCGCACATCACCGCTACCGCCAGATCGGTAAACACGGTAATCACGGTCACCGCGACAATCACCAGCACATCGTTGAGCGGCACTTTGTTTAGTACTCGCAAAGAGGCCCAGGCAAAGGTCTGCTGCGACACCACAAACATCACCCCCACCAGCGCCGCCAGCGGAATGCGTTCAATAAATGGCGACAGGAACAACACAAACAGCAAAATCATCACACCGGCGGTCACGCCGGACAATCGCCCGCGCCCGCCGGAGCTGAGGTTAACCACGGTCTGGCCTATCATCGCGCAACCGCCCATGCCGCCGAATGCCCCCGACACCATATTGGCCGCCCCCAGCGCCACGCACTCGCGGTCCGGGTAGCCACGGCTTTCGGTGATTTCGTCGGTGAGGTTGAGGGTCAGCAGGGTTTCCAGCAAACCCACCACTGCCATCACGATCGCATAGGGCGCAATGATGCCCAGGGTCTCAAGGGTCCAGGGAATCTGCGGCAGGCTGAAGCTGGGCAAACCACCGGCGATATGCGCCATGTCACCCAGGGTGCGGGTTGGCAAACCCAGCAAGTACACCGCCAGCCCTACGCCCAAAATGGCCACCAGCGCAGGTGGCGCGGCGCGGGTCAGACGAGGCAACAGATAGACGACGGCCATGGTCACGGCCACCAGCCCGATCATCATGTACAACGCCATACCGCTGAGCCAGGTGTCGCCATCCTTGAAGTGATCCAGTTGCGCCATGGCAATCACGATTGCCAGGCCGTTGACGAAGCCCAGCATCACCGGGTGCGGCACCATGCGTACCAGCTTGCCGAGTTTGAACAAGCCGAACGCCAGCATGATCAACCCGCTCAGCAGCACCGTAGCCAACAGATACTGCACACCGTGTTGCACCACTAGGGCAACGATCACCACCGCCATCGACCCGGCAGCACCGGACACCATGCCCGGCCGGCCGCCAAACAGCGCGGTTAGGGTGCAAATGATGAACGCGCCATAGAGCCCCATCAAAGGGTTGAGATGGGCGACCAACGCGAACGCAATGCACTCGGGCAACAGCGCGAAGGACGTCGTGAGTCCGGCCAGGACATCAGCGCGCAGACGTGAGAGTTTCATGGTTTACCTAAAATTCGGGACGGGAAAAACTGAGGGAGTTACAGGCAACAGATGGTAACAAATTGCAGGGGCTAAAAAGCAATTGTGGGAGCGGGCTTGCTCGCGATGGCAACAACTCGGTGAACCAGAATGGCCGAGGTGTCTGCATCGCGAGCAAGCCCGCTCCCACAAGAGTGATGCGTCTATGTGCGTTGCGGGCTTACTTCACCACCATCCCCACACCACGGCCACGCGGGTCGGAGGCGGTTTCAAGCTCGGTGCCTTTAACCCGGATGGCCTGAATATCCCCCATGTTCCAGCCCTGATCCTCCAGGGTGTAGCCCATCGCTTTCAGCTCCTGGGCCACCTTGCCGGTAAGCGGCGCATAGGCGTCGAAGTAGATCGTGTCTTTAGGCAGCAACTGGTGATGCACACGCTGTGCAGCTACGGCTTTCTCCAGTGGCAAGTCGTAGTCGTAGATGTTGTTGAGCACCTGGAAAATCGAGGTAAAAATCCGCGAGCCACCCGGCGTGCCCAGCACCAGCGTAACCTGGCCATCGCGGGTTACCAGACTTGGACTCATGGAAGACAACATGCGCTTGCCCGGCTCGATAGCGTTGGCATTGCCGCCCACCACACCAAAAGCATTGGCCACCCCGGGCTTGGAGCTGAAGTCATCCATTTCATCGTTCAGCAAAAAGCCCGCGCCCTTAACCACAACACCACTGCCGTAATCCCAGTTCAGGGTGTAGGTATTGCTGACCGCATTACCCTGTTTGTCGACGATGGAGAAGTGCGTGGTCTGATGCGGTTCCAGGCCCGGTTTGACATTGGCGGTCGGTGAAATCGCTTTCGGGTTAACCTCTTTCGCACGCTTGGCGATATAGGCCGGATCGGTCAGCTCGGCCACAGGCATCTTCCCGAAGGCCGGGTCGCCGAGGTAGTCGGCACGGTCGGCGAACACACGTTTTTCGATTTCGGCCAGCAGGTGGATATAGGGCGCAGAGTTCAGCTCCACACCTTTGAAGTCCGCTGCGCGGTCCTCCTTGATACCGATCAACTGCGCCAGAGCAATACCGCCCGAGCTTGGCAGCGGCGCGGTGTACAGGGTGTTGCCACGAAAATCCACGCGCATCGGCTCACGCCAGCTGACCTTGTAGTCGTTGAGGTCTTGCTTGGTGATCAAGCCCTTGTCCTGCTGCATTTGCGCGACCAGCAGGTCGGCGGTCTTGCCGCGGTAGAACTCCTTGGCGCCCTGGTCGGCAATGCGCTCCAGGGTCACGGCCAGCTCTGGCTGTTTGAACGTTTGCCCGGGCTTCATGCTGCCAAAGTAGTCCGCGAAATTGGTAGTGCCCTTGAACAGCGCCAGTGCATCTTCGCGGTACTGAAATTGCTGATCGGCCACTTTAAAGCCGTTTTTCGCATACCCCACGGCCGGGGTCAGCAATTCGGCCCACGGCAATTTGCCAAAGCGTTGATGCGCTTCCCACAGCCCCATCACCGTGCCCGGCACGCCGGCAGCGCGGGAACCGACCAGGCTCAAGTTCTCGATGATGTCGCCTTTGTCGTCCAGGTACATATCGCGGCTGGCGGCTTTGGGGGCGGTTTCGCGATAGTCGAGGAAATAGGGTTTGCCATCGATGTACATCGTCATAAACCCGCCACCGCCGATATTGCCGGCTTCGGGGTAGGTCACGGCCAGGGTAAAGGCGGTGGCGACTGCGGCGTCGACGGCGTTGCCGCCTTTTTTGAGAATTTGTGCGGCCACTTCGGCGCCGTATTGATCGGGTGCGGCGACTGCGCCGCCGTCCAGGGTGACGGCATACGCCGAAGAGCTGGCCGCGATGGCAGCCGTCAGGGCCAGGGTTTTGAACCACACAATGCGCATTCGATACATCCTTTTATTGTTATCAACTGTGGCCGAACCTTGTCTGAATTCGGCGATATTTTCAAACAACAAACGTAAAAGTGCGCAATGACACACACCCTTGAGGGCAGCGCGGTTCTGCACCAAAACAGAACTGGTAGCAGCTGCCGAAGGAACGAGGCTGCGTTCGACGACGAAGTCGTCGCAAATCCTGCAAACGCGGTATTCCTGAAACACCAGGTTGTAGGGTTTTACGACTGCTGCGCAGCCGGACGCAGCCTCGTTCCTTCGGCAGCTGCTACAGAGGGCGTTATGTGCGCGTTTCGGTGATCAGTGCATCCACCAGACCACGGGCCAGCTCGACGCCGTGAATTACGCACCACAACTGCTCGGCCTCAAAACCGCCGAGGTGGGAACGGATGTCGTCGGCGGTCAGTTCTGCGCCCTTGAGCAACAGCGAGGCATGTTTTAGCGCCTCCTGCATCGGTACGCCGGGGTTGATGCTAAATAGCGACGTGCCCTGATGGGCGGTGGTGAGCAGCGGAGGGTCGGGAACAATTTTTTTCATGGCAAAATCTCTCGAAAACAGGCTGAAAGAACTGCCACTGTCCCGCTGTCAATCGGTAAGGGTGGCAGCTGCGTGCGGGTTGACAGACCGAGGAGAGATATCAAGACCCGGCGCACTCGAAAGTGCCCCGTACGCAGCCGCCGTAACACGATGAAAAGTTGTTGGCGTCCATCTTGATATCCCTCAACGGTCTGTCAAAACCGGTCACTGAAATCAGCGACCCGGCGAGACTAGCCACCCGTTTGCAGCGCCACAAGACAGCAAGGATTCTCTAGGAATCGTCCCTCAATAGAAAGCGACGCAGCAGGTGCAGACGTTGCTTTATATGTAGGAACCTCACTCAAGCCCTGTGGGCTTGTCGCAGATCGCGTAGCTGGCCAGCTTGGCCTGGATAAAGTCCAGAAAGCACTGAATGCGCAGCGCCAGCTGCGAGTTGCGGTAATACACAGCATGGATCGGCTGGCGATAGCCGCTGTTGAACTCGCCCAGCACCACCTGCAGGCGCCCGGCGCTGATATCTTCGTGGGTCATAAAGTGCGACAGGCAGGCGATGCCCTGACCTTGCAACGCCAGATGACGTACGGTTTCACCGCTTGAGGCACTGATGGCAGGCTGAATGGGCCAGCGGTCGCCCTGGGCATAACGCAGCGGCCACTGGTTGAGGCCATCGTTCTGGGTAAAACCTATCAGGGTATGGTGGGCCAAATCCGCAACATTTGTGGGCATGCCGTGGGCGGCAATGTAGTCCGGGCTGGCGAGGATATTCAGCGGGCTGCACCCCAGGGAGCGGGCATGCAGGGTGGAGTCGGCCAGGGTGCCGATACGAATGGCAATATCGGTGCTTTGTTCAAGCAGGTCGATAATCAGATCGTTGCTGTTGAGTTCCAGCTGAATCTCGGGGTACAGGGCACGGAATTCAGGGATATACGGCACGATGGCATGTAGCACAAACGGCGCGGCGGCATTGATGCGCAAGCGCCCGGAGGGGGTACGCTGGTGCGAGATCAGGCGCTCTTCCAGCTCGTCCATTTGCTCAAGTATCAATTTGGCCCGTTCGAAAAAGAACTTGCCCTCCTCGGTCAGGTCCATGCGCCGCGTGGTGCGGTTGATCAGCGTGGTTTCAAGCTTGGCCTCCAGCCGTGACAGCGTACGGCTCACGGCCGAAGGCGTTTGCCCGGCCTGCTCGGCGGCGGCAGATATCGAGCCGCACTCGATCACCGAAACAAAGATTTGCAGCTCATCGGATCTGGCTTTCACGCGGTCGACCTTATCTACGTGTGGGAGCGGGCTTGCTCGCGATGGTATCACCGCGGTTCGTCATAACAACCGAGTTGCCTGCATCGCGAGCAAGCCCGCTCCCACCCCGGCGTCGCTTACGCCTTCAGGCCAAACACCTCGGCCAGGTGCTGCTCGTAACGGGCCGCATCAACGTCTGGCTGCGGACGTTTCATCACGTCAACACACAGGAAAGTCGGCAGGCCGGTCATGCCCAAAAATTCATTAGCCTTGTGGAACGGGAAGTACACCGCGTCCACGCCCTTGCCTTCAAAGAAGTCGGCCGGGTCATCGAACGCCTGCTGCGGTGCGTTCCAGGTCAGCGACAGCATGTACTGCTTGCCCTGAATCAGGCCGCCGCTGCCGTAGCGCTGCGAAGCGTCGGAACGGGTGCGGCCGTCACTGGCGTAAAGTTTACCGTGACCCTCGGTGAACACTTCATCCATGTACTTTTTAACGATCCACGGCGCGCCCATCCACCAGCCGGGCATTTGGTAGATGATTACGTCAGCCCAAAGAAATTTTTCCACTTCTTCGGCGATATCGTAGCCTTCGTCGATATGGGTCACTTTGACTTCAAAACCCTGACGATCAAAAAACGCCAGCGCAGTGTCGTGCATGGTCAGGTTGTAGCGACCATCGGAGTGGGCGAATTTTTTCGCACCGTTAAGCAAGAGTATTTTTTTCATCATCAGCCTCCAGGGGGTTAAACCCTCAGCGCTGTTGAGCGACAGGGGGGTTCAAAAACATGTCGGCAGAATATCGTTGCTCTCGCATGAGAAAAACCCGTGATGGGTCAAATCACCTTTGCCGCTACAGCACGAATCCATTGTTAATTGTTGATTAGCAAGTGAGTACCCAGCAGCGCCATGCCGATAAAAAACACCCGTTTAAACAGCAAGGCGCTGATGCGCTGGCGCAACCATTGCCCCAGCCACATGCCGAGCATGGCGGGCAAAAGCGCCAGCAATGAGGCATTGAGCTCAGCGCCAGCCAGGTTGCCACGCCAGTACAGCCCGGCGGCAAGGGCCAATGTGGAGACGCTGAAGGACAAACCCAAGGCCTGCACCAACTGGTTTTTGCTCAGGCCCAGGGCTTGCAGATAGGGCACGGCAGGGATAACAAACACCCCGGTAGCCGAGGTGATGACCCCGGTGATCAGCCCGCACACCGGGCCCAGCCAGGGTTCGCGCTGCGGGGCGATGCGCAGGGTGGGCAGGAACAACCCGCTGAGGGCATAAAGCAACAGGGCCGCGCCCAGCGCTCGTACCACCCAGCTACCGCCATCGATACTGAGCCACAGCATGCCTGACGCGGTGCCGATAAAAATCCCCAGCTGCATGGGCCACAGACGTTTGAGCAACCCCCGCAGCTGGCCGCCGGCGGCCAGTTGCCAGGCGTTGGTCACGATGGACGGGATAATCAGCAGAGCCGCAGCCTGCGCCGGAGCAATAGCCAGCCCGAGCATACCCATGGCGACAGTCGGCAGGCCCAGGCCGATGACGCCCTTGACCGTACCGGCCAGCAAAAAGGTCACTATCACCAGCAGTGACAAGGCCCATCCCAGGTGTTGGTAAAACTCGACAAGTGTTTTCATGGGCCTATGCTGGGGCATGGGCCAGCGCCTGAAAATGCGCCATGCACAGAGTCAGCCTCTTGCCTGAGAATAGGCAGAACCCCTCGCCCGTAGCAGCTGCCGAAGGCTGCTACAACAGTGGTTTGCGGCGCTATTTAGAATCTTTACAGAATCTTCAAGGACCTTTCATGCACTTCGACCTGGTTGACCTGCGTCTGTATTTGAATGTGCTGCAGGCAGGCAATATCACCGCCGGCGCCAGCCTCAGCCATCTATCGCTGCCTGCCGCCAGTGCGCGGATCCGGGCGATGGAAGCGTCCCTGGGCGTGGCGTTTTTGCAGCGCAGCCGTCGTGGCATCAGCCCTACCCCTGCCGGGCAAGCGCTGGCCCAACATGCCCGGTTACTGTTGCAGCAGGTGGAGCGCATGAACCACGACCTGAGCGAATACGCCCAGGGCTTCAAAGGCCGTATCCGCCTGCTGTGCAACACCGCCGCCCTCACCGAATACCTGCCCGAGCTGCTCGCTGACTTTGTACGCCAGCACCCTGCCATAAGCGTCGACCAGCAAGAACTCACCAGCCTGCGCATCACCCATGCCCTGCGCCTGGACGCGGCCGATATCGGTGTGATCTCCAACGCGGTAGACACCCGTGACCTGCAAACCCGGCCCTTTCGCGATGACCCGCTGGTACTGGTCATGCCCCTCGACCACCCGCTGGCCCACAGGCCCGGCCTCTCGTTCAGCGACACCCTGAGCCATGACTATGTCGGGTTGTCGGCCAGCAGCGCGCTGGCGGTGTACCTGGAAGAACAGGCACTGCATATGGGGTGTCGCATGCAGGTGCGTATCCGTGCCGAAGGCTTTGACGGGGTATTGCGCATGGTCGCTCGCGGCGCCGGGCTGGGGATTGTGCCCAGGGCCACCATCGAGCGCTGGCAGGCCCCGCGCACCTTTGAAGTGGTGAATTTGAGCGAGCCCTGGGCTGATCGCAAATTGCTGCTGTGCGCCCGCTCGTTTGCGCAATTGCCCACCTATGCCATGGCATTGCTGGAAGCTTTGAGCTTGTAAGAATAGTCGCCGTTTACTGCCAGCCTGTATGCCTTGGTTTTTACCCAGAGTAATATCCGGGGCTTGCGACACCCGGGGCGCCTTTGCCCACGGGTACTTTTATCCAGTTTTGAGAATAACAACTCACAGGGCACCCGATGGCTGACGCTAATTCCCCCCCGGTCACACTCAAACGCGGTTTGAAAAACCGCCATATCCAGCTGATTGCCCTGGGCGGCGCTATCGGTACGGGCCTGTTTCTGGGGTCGGCGGGCGTACTCAAGTCGGCCGGGCCGTCGATGATCCTGGGCTATGCGATCGCCGGCTTTATCGCGTTCCTGATCATGCGCCAACTCGGCGAAATGATCGTCGAAGAGCCAGTGGCCGGTTCCTTCAGCCACTTTGCCCACAAGTACTGGGGCGGTTATGCGGGGTTTCTGTCGGGCTGGAACTATTGGGTACTGTATGTGCTGGTGGGCATGGCCGAGCTGACGGCCGTGGGCAAGTACATCCAGTTCTGGTGGCCCGAGGTGCCAACCTGGGTCAGCGCCGTGGTGTTCTTTGTACTGGTCAACCTGATCAATACCCTGAACGTGAAAGTGTTCGGCGAAATGGAATTCTGGTTTGCCATTATCAAGGTGGTGGCGATTGTCGGCATGATCGTCCTGGGTTGCTACCTGCTGTTCAGCGGCACCGGCGGCCCTCAGGCGTCGATCAGCAACCTGTGGAGCCACGGCGGGTTCTTCCCCAATGGCGGCATGGGGCTACTGATGGCCATGGCCTTTATCATGTTTTCCTTCGGTGGCCTGGAGCTGGTGGGTATCACCGCGGCGGAAGCCAGCGAGCCGAAAAAGGTGATCCCCAAGGCCATCAACCAGGTGGTGTACCGGATCCTTATTTTCTACGTGGGCGCCCTGACCGTGCTGCTGGCACTGTACCCGTGGGACCAGTTGCTGGTAACCCTGGGCGCCGGCGGCGATGCCTACGGCAGCAGCCCGTTTGTGCAGATCTTTGCCTTGATCGGCAGTGATACCGCCGCGCAAATCCTCAACTTTGTGGTACTGACTGCCGCGCTGTCGGTCTATAACAGCGGCGTGTACTGCAACAGCCGCATGCTGTTTGGCCTGGCCGAGCAGGGTGATGCCCCCAAAGCCCTGATGAAGCTGACCAAAAATGGCGTGCCGTTGCGTGCACTGGGCGTGTCGGCACTGGTGACGCTGTTGTGCGTGGTGGTCAACTATGTGGCCCCGCACAAGGCACTGGAGCTGCTGTTTGCCCTGGTGGTTGCCTCGCTGATGATCAACTGGGCACTGATCAGCCTCACCCATATCAAGTTCCGCAAGGCCATGGCCGTTCAGGGCGTGACGCCTTCGTTCAAGGCATTCTGGTTCCCGTTCAGCAATATCCTGTGCCTGGTGTTTATGGCGGTGATCGTCTCGGTTATCTGGATGATCCCCGACGTTCGTGCGTCGGTGTATGCGATTCCGGTGTGGCTGCTGATCATCTACGGCTTCTATGTGCTGCGCCTGCGCACCGGTAAGGCTCTGGCCAACTCGCACTAAGCATTTGGCTGTTACAAAAAAGCCCCGGCACTGAAAACAGTGCCGGGGCTTTTGCGCATCTGGGGGTCGGAACCAGGCATCTGTCAGAGTATCGCTGCGGTTAGGGTGAGGTTCGATAACCCATCACCGGAGGTCTTATGTCTGCGCCAATCACCGTGCTTCGCGACACCCATCCCCTGCCCGTGCTCGATGCCTGCAAATGGGAAAAACTCGAAGGCGACCCCCATACCGTCAACCTCAACGCCTACACCAGCGAAGACGGCAGCAAGATCATGGGCACGTGGATTTGCACGCCCGGCAAGTGGTATGTGGAATATGTGAAGTGGGAATACTGCGATTTCCGTGAGGGCTATTGCATCATCACCCCAGAGGGCAAAGAACCGATCCATCTGCGGGCCGGGGATATCTTTGTGGTCGAGCCGGGCATGAAAGGCACATGGGAAGTGGTTGAAACCGTGCGCAAGTATTTCGTTTTTGCCTGAGTGAAACCACGCAAAAAACCCGGGAGCCCGCCCGACGCGGGCTCCCGGTAAAGCGACCAGTTACTGAGGTTTGCGATAGCTGTTGATGATGGCCGAGAAATCCTTGCCGCCTTCGCCGCGCAGGCTCATGGCCTGATACAGCTGTTGCGCCACGGCACCCATCACCACAGGCTGGTGGGCCTGACGTGCTGCCTCGGTGGCCAGCCCCAGATCCTTGAGCATCAGCTCGGCACCAAATCCACCGGTATAGCCGCGTGACGCAGGGGCGGTTTCAACGATGCCCGGCCACGGGTTGTACACCTCCGAGCTCCAGCAGCGCCCGGTGGAGCTGTTGATCACCCCGGCCAGTACTTCGCTGTCGATACCCAGTGCAGCCCCCAGGGCCATGGCCTCGCTGACGCCGACCATGGAGATCCCGAGCAGCAGGTTGTTGCAGATTTTAGCCACTTGGCCGGTGCCCACATCCCCGCAATGGACGATGTTGCGGCCCATTTGTTCGAGTACAGGGTGCAGGGTGTCGAACAGCGCCTGGGGAGCGCCGACCATAAAGGTCAGGGTGCCCGCCTGCGCGCCACCGGTGCCGCCGGACACCGGCGCATCGGCCATCTGCACGCCCTGTTTGGCGGCTGCAGCGGCGACATCGCGGGCGGTCTGCGGGTCGATGGTGCTGCAATCAACGGCGGGTACACCTGCGCCGATGCCAGCCAGCACGCCGTCCTCACCCAGCCACACGCTGCGCACATGGGCAGCAGCCGGGAGCATGGTGATCACCAGTTCGGTGCCTTGGACGGCCTCCCGAGGCGAGGTGCTGATATGGCCACCCAGGGCGGCCAGCTCGGCGAGAATGCTTTGGTTCAGATCAAACAGGTTCAGCGAATGCCCGGCCTTGAGCAGGTTGCGCGCCATTGGTGCGCCCATGTTGCCCAGGCCGATAAATGCGATATTCATGGTGTGTGCCCTCAACGAAGATTGATGGTTGTGTTGACGCCATCATTCACGCTGTCATCGTCGAACCAGCGACTGGTGACGGTCTTGGTTTGAGTATAGAACTGCACCACTTGCTTGCCGTACGGGCCAAGATCGCCGAGTTTCGAGCCACGGGAACCCGTGAAGCTGAAGAACGGCACCGGCACCGGGATCGGGATATTGATACCGACCTGGCCCACATCGATTTCAGTCTGGAACTTGCGCGCTGCAGCGCCGCTTTGGGTAAACAGGCCGGTGCCGTTGCCAAACGGGTTGGCGTTGACCAGTGCAATGGCCTGGTCGAGGGTATCGACCTCAATCACCACCAGCACCGGGCCGAAAATTTCCTGGGTATAGATTTGCATATCGGTGGTGACGCCTGAAAACAGGGTCGGCCCGATAAAGTTGCCTTGTTCGAAACCCGGGACCTTGATGTTGCGGCCATCCAGTTCCAGCACTGCGCCTTCTTTGATGCCGCTTTCGATCAACCCCAGTACCCGCTCTTTAGCACGCCTGGAGATCACCGGACCTACATCCGTACCCGCCTCGCTGCCGGCGTTGACCTTGAGTTTTTGCGCCAGCGCCTTGAGGTCCGGCAGCCATTTTTTCGCCGCCCCCACCAGTACCACCACCGAGGTAGCCATACAGCGTTGGCCGGCTGCGCCAAAACCGGCACCGACCAGCGCGTTGAGGGTTTGCTCGCGGTTGGCATCGGCCAACACCACGGCGTGGTTTTTCGCGCCCATCATCGATTGCACGCGCTTGCCGTGACGGCCCGCCAGGTCATAAACGTGGGTACCGACGGCGGTTGAGCCAACGAACGAAACCGCTTTGATATCGGTGTGGGTGCACAGCGCATCCACCACATCCTTGCCGCCATGCACGACGTTGAGCACACCCGGCGGAACCCCGGCTTCCAGCGCCAGCTCGACCAGCATCAAGGTCGACAGCGGGTCTTGCTCGGACGGTTTGAGAACGAAGGTGTTACCGCAGGCGATGGCCATCGGGAACATCCATAGCGGAATCATGGCCGGGAAATTGAACGGTGTGATCCCGGCGCAGACCCCGATAGGTTGGCGCAAGGTGTAGGTATCCACCCCGCCCGCAACGTTTTCAGCGAATTCACCCATCTGCAAGGTGCCGATGGAGCAAGCATGCTCGACCACTTCCAGGCCGCGGAAAATATCGCCCTCGGCGTCGGCAATGGTTTTACCCTGTTCGGCACTGAGCACAGTGGCGATGCGCTTGGAGTGCTCGCGAATCAGCGCCTGCAGCTTGAGCATGATGCGCATGCGCGCGCCAATGGGCGTCAGCTTCCAGGTCTGGAAAGCGCGCTGGGCAGCAGCGATGGCGGCGTTGACTTCAGCGGCAGTGGCAAACGGTACTTTGGCCAGCACTTGCTGAGTGGCGGGGTTGATGATGTCGTGCCACTCGGTGGTCTGCGACTCGACCCATTCGCCATCGATCAGCAGGCGGGCGTTTTGGTACGGGGTGGTAGAAACGTTCATGGAAGTCTCCGGCATTATTATTTTAAGTAGGGCTGTCCAGATTGGTCGCAGGACTGTTTTTGGAGTATAGGTGTGCGTTCTTCTAATAAGAACGCACATAAAAGCCGATCAAACATGCAAAAAAACATCACATCGTTAAGCGCATTGAACTGGGACGACCTGAAGTTTTTTCTCGAGGTGGCCCGTACCCGTAAAGCCAGCACTGCGGCCAAACGGCTGGCGGTGGACTACACCACCGTATCGCGACGCATCAGTTCGCTGGAGGCTGCCCTCGGCACACTGCTGTTTGAAAAATCACGCACCAACGGCTTCACCCTGACCAACGAGGGCCAGCGCTTGCTGGGCTATGCCGAGGCCATCGAAAGTACCCTGCATATGGCCTGCGAGCAGGTGTCGGGCTCGGGGGTGGCGTTGTCCGGGCATGTGCGCATGGGTTGCACGGAGGGGTTCGGGAGCTTTTTTATCACCCCTCAGCTCAGCCATTTTGTCGACGCCTACCCGGCCATTTCAGTGGATATCCTGCCCCTGCCGCACTTCATCAGCCTGTCCAAGCGCGAGGCGGATATCGTGATCGCCCTGGAGCGTCCGGAACACGGGCCCTATGTGTGCTGCAAGCTATGCGACTACCGCTTGCAGCTGTATGCCACCCAGGAGTATCTGGACCAGCACCCGCCTATCAACCGGGCGGCGGATTTGGCCGAGCACACTTTTATTAGCTATGTGGACGATCTGGCGTTCAGTTCGGAGCTGCTGTACCTGGCCAACGTGCTGCCTGGCGCCAGCGCCAACCTGCGCAGCACCAGCGTGATTGCGCAATTCGTGGCAGCGCAGCAGGGCCGCTCGCTGGCGATTTTGCCGTGCTTTCTGGCCGCCCAGGACCCGCGTTTGCTGCCGGTATTGCCGGGCGAGGTCACCCTGACGCGGCAGTTCTGGATGTACTGCCGCGAAGACCTGAGGAAGTTGAAACGCATCACCCTGCTATGGGATTACATCCGCGAAGTGACGGAACTGAATGCGCCGCTGTTGCTGGGCGAGACCCGGGGCATGAGGTTTGTGGACTGACCACACCGCCCCGTAGCAGCTGCCGAACGCAGCCTCGTTCCTTCGGCAGCTGCTACGGACCCGGCTTATCAGTCGGCAATCACCACAATCGACACACGGCGGTTTTCCGTACGCCCGGCCCGGGTGTTGTTGCTGGCTACCGGCTCGCGACTACCCAACCCACGGACCTGGATATTCTCAGGGCGCATGCCAACTTTGGTCAGGGCCTTGACCACGCTGTTGGCGCGGCGTACCGACAGTTGCTCGTTGTAGGACTCCTTGCCCGAAGAGTCGGTGTGACCATCCACCCGCACCCGCTGGATATCGGCACCCAGCAAGGCCGTGCCGATACGCTCAACGATTTCCTGGCTCTGTGGGTTAAGCACTTCAAGGTCGCTGCCAAACAGCACTTTGCCCGAAAGACCAAATGCCCAGCCCTCTTCGGTCAACTCAAAGCCCTGTTCCTTGAGGACCGCAATCTGCGCCGGGGTCAGACCCTTTGGCGGGGGAGTCTGGCAACCGGTCAACGACAACGTGGCCAACAACAAGGCAACGCTGAAAAACTGCAGATAACGCTGGGTCAATGCACGCATTTTTGAGTTAGCTCCTGATATTTACGGTGTTTGCGGGGTGCTCCGACTCCGCTACATGTTGCCCGCCTCGGGCGAGGCGCTTGGCCTGGTACATCGCCGAGTCCGCTGCACAGAGCAGTTCCTGGGCGCTTGCACCATGTTCGGGGTAGACGGCAATGCCGATACTCAGCGATGTCACGACGCTCACCTGCCCCGGCAGTTCGATGGCCTCAAGCATGCTGGCAATGATCTTCTCGGCAATGCGCTGGGCATCTTCTATTTTGTGCAGCGGAGTCAGCAAGATCGCAAATTCGTCACCGCCCAGGCGCGCCACTACGTCGTCTTCACGCAGTTGCGCACGAATGCGCGTTGCTACCGCTACCAGCACCGCATCACCGGCGGCATGGCCGTAGGCATCATTGATGCCCTTGAAGCGGTCACTGTCGAGAAACAGCACCGCAGCCTTGTCCCGCGTTTTATTGAGCGAGCGCAGAGTGCGCGTCAACCGAGCTTCAAAGTAGGCGCGGTTAGGCAGGTTGGTGAGCGAATCGTGGCTGGCCTGATGGGCCAGGGCCTCATTTTCGTTTTGCAGATGGCTTTGCCATGACTCCAGCTCGTCGAGCAAGGCATTGAAGTCGTTGCCCAGACTGTCGAGCTCGGCAATATGCGCGGGCGGTACGCGACGATCGAACGCACGTTCACGACGGGCAGCGTGAGCCACTTGCGCCAGCTGCTGCAAAGGCCCGGTAATGCCATCCAGCAGCCGGCGCGACAGGTACAGCGCACTCCAGGCACTGAGCGCGGTACACACCAGCACGCCAAGCAAGCCGCTAAGCAAAAAACGCAGCATATTGGCGCCATGCCCGCGCAGAACGACCCGGCCAACCTCCTGGCCCTGATGCAAAATCGGCATGCTGATCGGCTGCTGCAGCAAGCCATCGGCCAACAGCATTTCGACCCTGGACAGCAGATCGGTTTGCGGACGCTGCCATTGCGCGAGCAGTTCACCCTCGGCGGTATACACCTGAGCCTCGGCGACCGCTTCGGTGGAAGCAATCAAGGCCAGGGCCTCGGTTGCTGCCCCGGGGTCGTCAAACACCACGGCCGCTTCCACGGTGTAGTTGATGGAGCGGGCAATCAGGTGCAGGTTGTGATCGGCATAGACCTTGAGCGCCAGCACGCCCAGCAGGGTCATGGAGGCGCTGGCCAGTGTCACCGCAACCAGTGCCACGCCAAGATGCCCACGGCGCAACACCGAACGCAGCCGGCGACGTCGTTGCGGCGCATTCAACCCGCTCATGGCTGCGCCGCCCGACGGCGTGACAGTTGCAACACGCTGGGGTGAATACGTACACCGCTGCGGGCGACGGAGTCGAGGTTGACCTCGAACGACACTTGCTCATCACGCACATGCAGGCAAAACAGGCTGCCCACGGTGCATTGGTCACCGTCTTCGCTGATGCTCAGCACCGCCTTGGTGTTGAGGCTGCTAAACAGGCGACTGCGCTCGTCGGCGCTCAGCTTGCCCAGGTATACCGCGTTGCAACTGCTGGCGATGCCGGGGTCACTCGCCAGCACGCGACGCACCTGCACCGGTCGGCCAGTAGACTGGGTCGCGCCCTTAAGCAGGTCATCGGTGTATTCGGTGGGGCCGATCACGCACAACTGCAGTTGTGCCGGCTCTGTGGGCCAGCGCGCATAACTGAGGATGCCCAGCACAACCTGGGTCACGGCCTTGGCGCGCTGATCCGCCAGGTTGATGGGCGTTTGAGCCTGAACCAGACAAGGAGTGCTCAGCAGTAACAGGCAAAAGGAAATCAGCCGTAGCCGCCATCCAAAGTGCTGTTCTGTCGATGAGACAGCCACATCCATGCGGGATTTCTCTGAGATCTTTATGGGAATAGTGTCGTAACGATAGCACGACAACCGTATTAACTGTGATACAGGTCACATTGGACGCGCCATTTCTTGTGGGAGCGGGCTTGCTCGCGATGGCATCACCCAAGTTTGCCAGCTCCCACAAAAAAGTACCCCGATCAGGATCAAGACTTCGGCTATCCCAGCCCCAGCATCAACCCGCTCAGGCGCTTGACCTTGCGCTGTACGGCCTCCTCAAAAACTCCCGCTCGCGGCTCTATCAGACTGAACCAGTGCTTGGCCCGGGTGATACCGGTATAGATCAGTTCTTTCGTCAACACCGGGTTGAGCGCTTCGGGCAGCACCAACGCCGTATGGGAAAACTCCGAGCCCTGGGATTTATGTACGGTCATGGCATAGACCGTCTCGACATCATTGAGCCGGCTTGGCAGTACAAAACGGATGCCGCCCTGCCCGTCGTTACGCGCGAAAGCCACCCGCAATACATGACGCCGGGCCTGACCATCACCCTCGGGAAGTGTGAGGGCGATGCCAATATCGCCGTTCATCAGGCCCAGTCCGTAATCATTGCGGGTCATCAGCACCGGGCGGCCTTCGTACCAATGCCGGTCGCCATCAATCAGCTTGCGGGCAAACAGGGCGCCGGTGATACGCTCATTCAGGCCCTCCACGCCCCACGGTCCCTTGCGCACGGCGCAGAGCACCTGAAAGGCCTCGAACGCCTGCAGCACGTTACCCGCCCATACCGCCCAACACGGGTCTTCAAGACCGCTCTCGGTGTCTGGTCGCTGATCGCGCAAAACCTCCAGGTAGTGCCGATAGCCTTTAGCCTCTGTCCCCCGCCCTTCCAGCGCCAGACGTTCAAATGCGCGGTCCTGCTCACCCTTGAGGGGCAACGCAAAGAGGTCGGCATGGCTGCCTGCCGCCAGCAAGGCACGCGCTTCGCGGGGCAGTTGCTGGTTGACCAGACGCGACAGCTGGCCAATACCGCTGCCCTCACCAAAGCGCCGCGAGTGGCGCAGCATCACTACCTGCTGCGCCAGCGGGTGCGTACTGTCCAGGTCTTGCTGCAAACCACTGGCACTGAGATTTTCGCCGCTAACCTGCTCCAGCCAGTTTCGGGTTTGCGGGGTATACCAGCCCGCTTCGGCGTCGCGGCACAAATCACCCAGCACGGCACCGGCTTCAACCGATGCCAACTGGTCCTTGTCACCCAGCAGCACCAGCCGCGCATGAGCAGGTAGGGCATCGAGCAAATTGGCCATCATTTCCAGATCGATCATCGACGCCTCATCAACCACCAGCACGTCCAGCGGCAGGCGATTGCCCGCATGATGGCGAAAATGCCGCGTACCGGGGCGGCTGCCGAGCAGGCGATGAACAGTGGTCACGTCGCTGGGGATTTTTTGCCGGACCTTGTCGTCCACTTCCAGGGATTTGACTTGCAGGCTGATCGACTCTGTCAGGCGCGCAGCCGCCTTGCCGGTCGGTGCCGCCAGGCGAATGCGCAAAGGCGTGCCCGCCTCTACCGCCGGTGCTTGCAACAACGCCAGCAAACGCACCACGGTGGTGGTCTTACCGGTGCCGGGGCCACCAGTGACAATGCTGAAAGCTCCCCGCGTGGCCAGGGCGCAGGCCAGTTTTTGCCAGTCAATCGGCGCATCCTGTGCAGGTCTGCCAAACAAACCGTCAAGGCGCGTAGGCAAATCCGCCGGTGTCGCTTCAGCCATCGCCAGACGTTGGCGCAAGGCACCGTCGATTCGACGTTCATAGGCCCAATAGCGACGCAAATACAGACGCCGCTCACTCAATACCAAGGGTCGGCTGGCCGCATCCGCAGACGACCAGCCCGTGTGTTCAACCAGCGGGCTGGCTTGCAGGGCCTTGCACCAGGCCTCGCCGTCCAGGGCCTCAAGCAGTTGCGAAGGCAGCAGCATGGCGCCGGTTTGCACATCACCTTCGGGGGGTAAAGAGAGTGCAAAATCCGGCTCTTTCAGGGTTTCAAACAAATCCAGGCACACATGACCGTGGCCCAGTTGATGGCTGGTCAGGGCCGCCGCCAGCAACACCAGGGGGTCGCCCTGCGGATCGCGCTCATGCAGGAACGCGACGAAGGCCTTATCCAGAGCGCGCAACCAGCCGCGCTCGACCCAGCGTTCAAGTAACAACAGCAAATCCTCGGCCCGGCCCAGCGGTTGAAGCAGGGCCAGGCTTTCGGCCGTCAATGGCGTAGGCAACAGTTCGGCAAACGAACGACTCATAACAACACTCCCTGTTCCCACGCCGGTTCAGCTGTTTTCGGCAGCGGTTTGCCCTGGAACATCAGGTCCAGGCTTTCGATCAATAGTCTGGGCGGGCGGGTGAAAAACACGCCCTGTCCCTGGGCGCGGGTACCACGCAAAAACAGATACAGTGCGCCGCCCATATGCTGGTCGTAGTCATAGCCGGGCAATCGAGCCTTGAGCTGACGATGCAAAGCCAACAAATACAGGACATATTGCAGGTCGTAGCGGTTGTCCAGAATGGAGGCGGTCATCGCCTGCTCGGTGTAGGCCGAATCATCGGTACCCAGCCAGTTGGATTTGTAGTCCGCCACGTAATAACGCCCCTGGTGCTCGAAGGTCAGGTCGATAAAGCCCTTGAACATGCCGTTGAGCAGGCTCGGCTCGGCCCCCGCCCGCGCGGCGCCACCGTGGGTATGCTGACGCACCAGTGTGTCCATCTGCACAACATCGACCTTGTGGCTGGCAAACCAGAATTCCATTTCAATCTGGTACTGGCTCAACTCACTCAAGACCACAGCGGGCTGACCATTATTCAGACGCAGCGGTTCATCTTGCAGATGCTGCAGCCAGTCACTCAAGGTTTCGATCCAGCCTTGCCAGCCACGCCGGTTGCAGCGCCGTGCTACGGCGTCCTTGATCGCTTCGGGGTCGGCCTTGAAGCCTTCGCTGCCCGCCCATTCAAGCAGGCCATGGAGAAAAGTCCCGGGATTTGGCCCACGGGGGAAGCGGTGAATATCACCCCCACTGAGCAACACTTCACGCGGTGCCTCAGGGTCGAGTCGCTCATCATCCGAGAGCTTTTGCGCCAAGGCACTTTCAGGTGCTTCGGCCGGGCTGAGGCTGTCACCAATGCGCAGTGCGCTATAGGAAGCGATCCACCAGTTTTCAGCGGCGCGGCGGCCCGGGATCAGCGGCTCAAGCAAGGTTGCCTGGTTGAGCGGTGGATAAAAATGCGCCGCGTCAGCAGCTGGAACGGGTTCGCACTGCAAGGCGTCGCAACCTTGCTGCACCTCGGCCAACCAGCTCTGCAAGCCCGCCGACTCGGCCAGCATGGCACCACCACCCAGCAAATAACCCAGGGCGCAGAGGTGCAAGACCGAGCGATTGCTATTGCCGCGCTTGAGGTCGGCAACCCCCAGCCAACACGCATGCCGGGCACGGGTCAGGGCTACGTACAGCAAGCGCAGGTCTTCGGCCAGACGCTCGTCATCGGCCTGGGCAATCAGCTCTGGCGTCGGTTTCAAACTGACCTGGGCGTTGCCCGCAGCATCGTGGAAGTGCAGCGGCAGACGACTGCCATCCACCGGTTTTGCGGAGCAGATAAACGGCAAAAACACCAACGGGTACTCCAGTCCCTTGGACTTGTGGATAGTCACCACCTTGACCAGTTGCTCGTCACTTTCCAGGCGCAGGATCTGTTCTTCACCCGCCTGGCCGGACAAGGCCAGGTGCTCGGCCAGATGACGGATAAGCGCCTGCTCACCGTCCAGCTCGGCTGCGGCTTGCTGCAACAATTCGGACAAGTGCAAGACGTTGGTCAGCACGCGCTCGCCATCGGGGCGGGCAATCAGGGCCTGGGGCAGTTCAAAGTCATGCAGCAGGCGACGCAACATGGCGAGTACCCCTTGCTTGCGCCAGGTTTCGCGGTAACCGCGGAACTGCATAACGCGTCTTTCCCACGCCAGTTCGTCCTGGTTCAGACGCTCCAGCTCAACCAGCGGCAAGTCCAGGGTGATACAGGCCAATGCGGCACGCAGTGGGCGCTCGACGTCAGGCTCGGCGCAGGCCTTGAGCCAGGCCAGCACATCATGTGCTTCCTGCGCGGCGTACACCGAATCCTTATCCGACAGGTAAACGCTTCGCACACCACGGCTCGATAATTCTCTCCGCACGGCCTGAGCTTCCTTACCGTCACGCACGAGAATCGCGATGTCGGCAGGTAATACGCCACGCAGTGCTTCGCCGTCCTTGATAAAACCGCAGCGCCCTTGCTGGCCACCATTAAGCAGCTCGACAATCTGGCTGGCACAGGCGGCCGCCAGATACTGACGATACACAGCACCCGACAGCGGTTGCTCGGAGGGCAATTGCCAGAGCGTCAGGGCGCTGACAGGCTGGCCATCAAGCTGCAGGACTTCCTTACGCCCTTGGGATTTAACCGAAACAAAGGGCACGGGGTTTTCTGAACCCTCGCGGAACAAAAATGCACCACGTCCGCTATCGCGCAGCTCCGCCCGCTCAAAGACATGATTGACTGCCTTGACCATGGCGTGACTGGAGCGGAAGTTGGTATCCAGCGTGTGCAAGCGCCCTGCAGTCGCCTGACGTGCGCGCAAGTAGGTGTAGATATCCGCCCCGCGAAAGGCATAGATAGCCTGTTTCGGGTCGCCAATCAAAAACAGCCCGGTGTCTGGGCAATTGTCTTCAATCCGGTAGATGGTCTCGAAGATACGGTACTGCACGGGGTCGGTGTCCTGGAACTCATCGATCAGCGCCACGGGGAACTGTTCACGAATCAGGGTCGCCAGGCGATCACCGCCATCGGCCTGCAATGCCGAGTCCAGGCGCAGTAGCATATCGTCGAAACCCATTTCGGCACGGCGGCGTTTTTCTTCTTCAAAACGCACACTCACCCAGTGCGCCGCATGCTGCAGCACGGCGGCGTCCGGGCTCGGCAAGGTATCGAGCGCGGCCTTGAGGCCGGGCATGGCATCCAGGCCCGGATGCTGCGGGGCAACGCCTTTCCAGGCTTCGGCCATACCGTCGGGAGTCAGACGCGTGAAGCCGGTACCCAGATCAAGCTGTTCCTGATCTTCGTCAGCCGCCCAGGCGCTGAGCTTTTCAAACCAGGGTTCAAAATAACGGGCCTGCATTTTACGACCGTCGACCGTTTTGCTGGCCACGCCCTGCAGGCAGATCTCACGCAGCTCTTGAGCCCATTGCAACCAGGGGGCTTTAAGCTGCACCAATGCCTGGCGGCGCTCCAGCAAGCAGGCTTCGATCATTTGTGCAGGCGTTTGTTCAGCATTGGCTGGCTGGCGCGAGCTACCAAACAACGCTCGCACGCGCGGCATCAAGGCGGCGGGGCCGCTCCAGTTGGCACGCACCCAGTTCAGCGCGTCGCCGTGCATGGGGTAGCAAAACAGCCGCCAGTAATCGCGCAGCACTTCGCCCAGCAAGTCGCTGTGATCGGTTTCCAGGGTCTGGGTAAACAGGCTGCCGCTATCGAAAGCGTGCTCGCGCAACATGCGCTGGCACCAACCGTGAATGGTCGAGACCGCAGCCTCGTCCATCCATTGGGCGGCGATATCCAGACGCCCGGCGCAAGCAGCCCACTGCTCGGGAGCAAACTGGTCACGCAGTTCTTCGACCAAGGCATCCGGCGCGTCGATCTCGCCACGAAAATAGCGTGCGGCTTCTGCCAGGCGGGTACGGATGCGGTCGCGCAGTTCTTTGGTGGCAGCATCAGTAAAGGTCACCACGAGAATTTGCGGTGGTAATAGCTCACGGCCAAAACCCGATTCTACGCCGCCATGCCCCAAAATCAGGCGCAGGTAGAGTGCCGAGATCGTGAAGGTTTTACCGGTGCCTGCACTGGCCTCGATCAATTGGCTACCGCGCAGGGGAAATGCCAGGGCCAGCGGTAATTTTTGCTCGCTCATTAGCGGGATGCCTCGCTGTTTAATGAGCGCCAGGGCGCATCAAAAAGGGGTCGATAGAGGGCATCGCACCACTCTTCGAATTCGTCGCCAGCCATCAAGGCCGCATAGTCAGGAAACTGCCGGGCCAGGGCGGCGCTTTCACGGCGCTCGCCGTCACTGGTTTGGCCATCACCCTCATAGGCTTTTTGCGCCGCCGCATCGGCCTTGGCCGGATCTGTCTGGGCCAGCCAGGCAAAAGCAGTTTTTACCGCGACAGGCAGCGGGTGGCTCATTCCGACTTTCCAGGCAGTGAGCAAGTTGCCAAGAATCTCCCGGGCCTGCCTGGTGTCCAGAGGTTCGAGCAGCAAGGTGTCATCACTGGCCACCAGGGCGGTCGTCATCTGCAGGCCACAGGCGCAGGCTGCCAGATGGTTTACCCATGGCCGGGTCAAACGGTGCCATTTCCGGGTTTTGATCGCACCAATGCTATTAGGAATAGTGGTGACAGACAGTAAGCCCTTGTCGCTACGCTGGTGCAGATTGCCGAGCCAGCCTTCCAGCGTCAGACCTTGATCCTCAAAACTGACAGGCAACGCGCTGTTTAGCGGTGTAGGCCAAAGAGCCAGCAGTTGCTGATAGCGCTGTAGTACATCTGGTAATGGCTCGATTAGTTCGTGTTGCAGGCACTCTCCAAACCCGGCCATGGGCAGCAAACCGCTGCCTTGCAGGCGCTGGGCACGGGTATGCAAGGCGCTTTCCAGTTGATCCGGCTGCGCCAGTGCAGCTTCAAGCAGGCTGTCGCTCAAGGTGTAGCGCTGCAATGCGTCGAGTACGAAAGGTTCTTCATCGGCCAAAGGTACTTCCGCTGCCTCAAAGAATACTTTCAGGCGCTGACTAAAGAAGTGGCGCACTGGGTTTCGCAAAAAATCCTGTAACTGCGTCAGGTTCAGTGGTTCTTCCTGGATATGCGCGCCAAGCGTGCCGGGGCCAACGGGCTCCGGTTGTGGCGCATGCAAGCGCTGCCATTCACGCGCATAGCTGAACAGGTTAGGGTTGCCTTCATGAAAGTAACGAGTGCTAAAGGGTTGCAGTGGGTGCTCTTGGGTCATGGCCTCAAGCAGGTCGCCGCCCCCTTGCAGATGCCAACCACTGGCAAGGTGGTCACGCAGCTGGCCAATCAGGACACAGGCCGGACGCTCGCTGTTGTCGCGAATACTGCGCCCTACCCAGCTGATATAAAGCTGATCACGAGCCGAAAGCAGCGCTTCAAGAAGCAGGTAACGGTCATCTTCGCGGCGCGAACGATCGCCCGGGCGGTAATCGCTGCCCATCAGATCGAAGTCCAGCGGCGGCTGGGCTCGCGGGTAGTCGCCGTCGTTCATGCCCAGCAGGCATACCAGCTTGAAGGGGATGGCCCGCATCGGCATCAGGGTGCAGAAGTTGACCGCCCCGGCCAGGAAACGTTGTGACAACTTGCCCTGGTCAAGCCCGGTAAGCCAGGCCTCGCGTACTACGGTCAGCGGTAACTCATCCTGCAGACCAACCAGTTCACAGGTTTCGAGCCAGGTTTCGCGCAGCTCTTCAAGCTGGGCCAACAGGTAGTCGTCGTGCTCTGTTTCGGCCTGGAAAAACAGCTGCACCAAAGCCTGCAGGCGCTCGCCCCAGAGCTGCGGCAATGCCGGTTGCGAGAGCTCCTGATGAGCGATTTCCAACGCATCGAGCAAAGCTACCAGCGGGCCGATCAGTACGGCATCCAGCCCCCCGATCTCATCGTAGGGCTCAATACCGTCGCAGGCCTCACCACTGCCTACGGCATATCCGAGCAACATGCGGCGCAAACCAAAACGCCAACTGTTTTGCTCCAGTTGCTCGGGCAAACCAAGACCGGCACGCTGCTGCGCATTCAACCCCCAGCGAATGCCAGCACCTTCAATCCAGCGATGCAAGGTTGGCAAGTCGCGCTCTTGCACCTTGAAGCGGGCGCGCAGTGATGGCACGTCGAGCAAATCCAGGATTTCACTGACGGGGAAACGGCTGTCAGGCAATTTAAGCAGGTGTTCGAGAGCGATCAGCAATGGATCACGACCACGCTGCCCCTGGTCGGCCAGGGTGTAGGGAATAAAGCGCCGATCATCACGTTCGATTTGCCCAAAAACAGCACGGATATGCGGCGCGTAACTGTCCACATCCGGCACCATCACAATCACATCACGTGGCTGCAACTGAGGGTTCTCGCTGAAACGTGCGAGCAACTGATCGTGCAGGATCTCGACTTCACGCTGCGCACTATGCGCAACATGGAAGCGTATTGAGCGATCCTGTGCCAGATCGATGGCGGGCCATAGCTCCCGGGTTTCGTTGAGCGGGCGCAGCTCAAGAATATCGTCCTGCAACTGGTTGAGCAGGTTAAGCGGTTCAACTTCGCTGAACAGGTCGATACGGCCATCGCGAAAAGCTGCGCGATAACTGTTGGGCTCGTCGTAGCTGTCGAGCAGGTTGATATAGTCACGGCCTTGTTTACCCCAGGCAGCCAGCAAGGGATGGGCATGCTGATGCAGGGTATCCAGATCAAGTGCTGTAGGCATGCCGCTTTTGCGGGCCTGACGTTTGTACTGATGACGCAGCAGATCTTTATCGGCAACGATGTCAGACCAATGATGGCGGCAAGGGTTGTGCACACACAACAATACCTGGCTGAAGCGGGCGAGCCCGGCCAGGGCTTCAAGTGCCTGAGCAGGCAGTGACGAGATGCCAAAAACGATCACCCGCGCGGGCAAGCCGGGCGGGGCTTGCTCGAGGCTGTTGATCTTGTCCATAAAACGCTGATGAACGCCGGCACGGCTCTGTGACATGCCCTCTTCACCTACATCGAGCAGAAGCGCACGCCACAACTCGGCCTGCCAGCAGTTAGCCGGGCTCAGGGCCGGGCTTTCGCCCCGGGCGTTACGCAATTGATGGCGACCTGCGGCCCAGTCCTCCAACCAGTCGGCGCGATACACCTGATATTGGTCGAACAGGTCGGCAAGACGCTCAGACAGCTGATAGCGCTTGCGCAGATCGGTGTCGTGAGTCAGGAAGCGCTGCAGGGGTTCGAAGTGCGGCTGATCGATAAGGGCAGGCAGCAGGCGCATCAGACGCCAGGTCAGCGGGGCTTTATCGAGCAATGACTTGGCGGGGATTTCTTCACTGCCCAGTACCAGCCGATAGAGCTGCCACAAAAAACTGCCGGGCAACTGCACGTCCACGGCTGCAGCAATACCGCAGCCGCCGAGGTCGTCGTCGCGGGCATCTTCGGCAAGAGCCAGCTTTAACCATTGGGCGATGCCGTTACTCTGCACCAGAGCAATTTCGTTCTCCAGAGGAGCCAGCGGGTAAAGGCGCATCCAGCTGACAACCAGGCTGCGTAACTCATCGAGGCGGTTGCCATGAACCACCATAAAACCCGCATTGAGAGGCGTAGCAACCGACATGACGGCATCCTTAGGAGAAAGCGAAATCCAAAGGCGAACCTTAACATTGCTCGGCAATGGAGGCTTGAAGCTGCGGCTGTTTTTCTGCCCACAAAAACAAACCCCCTGTCTGCGTGAGCAGACAGGGGGTTTGGAATTTAATCTTGACGATGACCTACTCTCACA